>NZ_JBEVTN010000022.1:0-67671 GCF_040884245.1 Arcobacter sp. s6
AGTATTTGATAATTTAAAAATAGTTATTATTTCATTTCGATTAATGAAATGAACTTAGAAGGTAAAAAATGAAACTCTTTTATAAAAGATTAGATCTTACAAAACTTGAATATGATTATTTAATTAAATGTGTTGATTTTGAGAAATTAGAAGAAATAGAAAAAGAGTATGAAAACTTTGATGCATTTAAAGGATTTAATATAATAGAGAAATTAAATAATCCAAAAGAAATTGAATATAGCTCTAATAAATCTGCAGCAGCTTTACAAGCAACAGAAGCAAGAAGTGAAAAAGTTAAGTATAAAATGAATATAGCAATTGAAATACTACAAACTCAAAAAAAAGAGATAACACACTACGCAATAGCAAAAATATCAAAAGTAAGTTTTAATACTGTAAAAAAACATATGTCTTATGAATATGTCAAATCATTTAATGAAATGAAATAATTATACTCAAATTAAATATTCTTCTTATCCTTTCTATCTTTTAAAAATAGTTTTTAAAACATTAATTGACAATTTGTCAACTAATTAGGTATAATCACAAATGAGAATAATTTCTAAGAAAACATTAAAAGATTTTTATGAACAAAAAGAGTATGCAGATAGTAAAACTTCTTTAGAAGCATGGCATAAAGAAGCTATAAACTCTAATTGGCAAAACCCAAATGATATAAAAATACAATACAAAAGTGCAAGTGTAGTTGGAAATAATAGAATTGTTTTTAACATACATGGAAATAAATATAGATTGATAGTTAAAATAAATTATTACGCACAAGTTGTTTATATTAGGTTCATAGGAACCCATAAACAATATGATGCAATTGATGCAAAGGAGATTTAACAATGAGTATAAAACCAATAAGAACGCAACAAGATTATGAGAATACATTATTAAGAATTGATGAATTAATGGATTCACTTCCAAATACACAAGAATTTGATGAACTAGATATATTAGTTACACTTGTAGAAGCTTATGAAGAAAAACATTATAAAATAGATACACCTGATGCTATATCAGCAATTTTATTTAGAATGGAACAAGAAAACTTAAAACAAAAAGATTTAATTCCAGTTTTGGGAGATAAATCATTAGTATCAAAAGTATTAAGTGGCCAAAGAAAATTAACAGTAGAAATGATAAAAAACCTACATGAACAATTAAAAATTCCTTTTGAAAGCTTATTTGGAAAAGTTTCTTATACTTGATTTTAAGTATAAGAATTAATTTACTATCTTATAAAAGTTAAATAAAATTGTAAAATATAAAAATAAAATAGACACACTATATCTCTCAATTTCAAGCTAACAAAAAGCAAAAAAATCCCATCGACTACTATTGTAATAATAGCTAGTAACTTTAATTAATCATTACCATATACGAGAAATTTTAAAGTAGCAAAATCTTTAAAATAGCATATCCAAATTAATTATTACATACTATTTTATTACTAATAAATTAATATTAATCTATTAGTAATAAAATATCAAATAATATATAATCTAATATCAATTTAATAGTATTTAATATATAATTCAATATTAAAAAATCAAAGGAATTTAAGATGGTGATTTCAGTTTGTAATGAAAAAGGTGGCAGTGGGAAAACTACAATTGCCTTAAATCTTGCAGTAAAACTTGGACTATTAAAAGAAGATACTTTATTAATTGATGCGGATCCTCAAAGAAGTATTGAAGTCTTTACAAATATTAGAGCAAATGAAAATATTGAACTTATTTTTAATACTGTTTCAAAATTTGGAAGTAGTCTTGGTAAAGAAGTAAAAAGCTTACAAAATAAATATTCTTCTATTATTATAGATACAGGTGGAAGAGATAGTGAAGAGATGAGACAAGCATTAGCTATTAGTGATTTAGTAATTATTCCTACACTTCCAAGTGATCTTGATATTGCTGTTTTAAATAAAATGATAAATTTGTTTAATCAAGCAAAAGTATTTAATCCAAATGCAAAAGCACTTATCACTATTTCAAAAGCAAGTCCAAATCCTTTTTTAACTAAAAAAATAAAAGATTTAAAAGAGTATATAATAGATAAAAAACTTGAAGATATAAAACTGTGTGAAAGTGTAATATATGAAAGAGAAGTATATAAAAACTCTTTTTCAAATGGTTTAGGTATTTTAGAATTTGTAGATGAAAAATCAAAAGCTTATCAAGATTTTAATAACTTCTTTGATGAACTTGTCGAATTTACTAATAGTTAAATTAATATTTATTTACTAATAAATTAATACTAATATAATAGTAATATACTGATAAATTATAATAAAAATAAAAGGAACTACAATTGAAAGAATCAATATTTAAAAAGAATGAAAAAAAATCTTTTGCTTTTATAGAAGATAAAACCCTAGAAAATGATGTTAAAGAATTAAATGAGTTTGTAAGCTCTGCAAGAGGTGAAACAAAAAAAGCTCTAAATCCAAGAGGAAGACCTAAATTAAATAATGATGAATTAAAACAAGAACAAATAGTGATTTATCTTACAAAAGAGCAAAAAGATGAAATTACTAAAAAAGCAAAACAATCATCTTTAAGTGTTTCAAAATATGTGTTAGTTAAGATTTTTGGGATAAGTTAATATGTTTTCATATTTATAAATATGATGTTATTTTTTTAATTCTTCAAGATAATATTTATGTCCTAGAGAATATAAAATCCCAAAAATAACAAGTGCTGCTAATGGTAATAACTCGTACATTTTAAATCCTTTTTATTATTAGAATATTTTATCTTAAAATTGTGATTTTTAATAAAAATTGAAAGATTCTTAAGTATTGTTTTTATACTAATTTCATAGTGCTTAAGTAATACAAATTCTTCAATATAAAAATTTTTGGAAAGAAATTTCAAAACTTATGCCTAATTATTTAGAAAAAAAGAGTGGCTACGATTAAATGGTCATAAATTAGATATTAATTAAGCTAGATAGTGTTGCGTAATAGAAGCACGATTATGTTTCATCTCATAACTTACTTGTTGCAAACACTCTTCATAAGAATATCCAGCTTTCCCATATTCAAACATTCTTCTTTTTGCAAAATTCCATCTAAGCCCATGACTTGCTTCTGGATTTTCATTTAATGAAATTGCTGCTTGTTTTATATCATTATAATATTTTTGTCTATTAATTTTAAATTTATCATATTCTAATATATATGATTCTAAATTTGTGTATGTATCAATTGAAACAAGAACTTCTCCTGATTTTCCACCTTTTTCTTTAGTAAGCACAATACCAACTTCTTTATTTGTAATAGAATCAACTTTAATACCCATCATTTGGTCTTTTTTTATAAGTGCAACTCCTTCTATTCTAGCTCCACCTTCATATTGAATTTTTGCAGCAATTTTATGAAGAGGATCTTTTAAATTTTCAATTAAGAACAAAGGATTATTGTATGCACGATTATGATAGTTATTGCTAACATATTTTAAATCTCTATCTTCATCTAAAATAGTTTGACGAATTGAAAAATCATATTCTCTATCAACATTATGAATATTTTTAGCAAATTTTTTTAATGCAATTTCTAATTTTCCAAGGGCTGCTGATATTTTCTCTAAATATTGTTTAGAAGGGTAATATTCCACTTTATAATCCATATAAGCTTGAATATGATGTGGTTCTATTTTCTCAAAGTCTTTTAATTTCCAATGTTCCAAGAGATAGTTAAAAAAGTTGTTCCAAATTGCTCTATAGCTTTCCATGGTTTTATATGAAGATACAAATTGATAGTGTTCATGATTAGGATTTACTTTATCTTCTTTCTTTACACCAGCTTGAAATATTTGTTTTACAAGTTGGCTAGATTGGTAGTATACACTTCCTCTCATTTTATATACTCACTAATTATCTAAACTACTATAAGTTTCACTTTCAATAACCATATAATCTTCATTTGATAATTCATAATTTATTTCATAAGAAGCACAAATATTTTCTAAGAAAGTAGATAAGTAAAATATAGCATTTTTTGCTAATAAGGAATATTGTTTATTTGGATTCATTAAATCTATTTCTTCAAGATATAAAGCTTTTAATTCATCAGAATTATTTATACTTAGTACTGTTTTATATAAATTTATGATTTTTTCTTTATTTAAAATCATTTTTCTAAAGATTAATGCGTCATTATGAAGGGCAATTGCAATATCAAATAAATCTCTAGAATTTCCAATATCACCTCTATAATAGATTTTTTTAGCAATAATTTCTTCTATTGAATCAATATATAAATTGTAACCCCATAAATCAACTTTATTAAATGGTTCTTTTGATTTCTTTATTACATCAAAAAATTGAATTTTTGAGTTTGTATCTATAACTATTTCTGTATAAATATCATTATGTCTAAAATTCCCAGTAAAACCAATATCTTTCATTTTTGTATTTATATGGTTATTCCAATTTGATGGTTTTAGAAGATGGGTTTTATTCTCTTTTGCATAAATAAATATATCAATATCAGTTGAATATCTATGATTAAAGTAATATGCTGCTAATGCAGTTCCTCCACCTAAAGTAGATACTTCTAAAAGATTATTCTCTTTTAATAAATCTAATGTTGCATCAAGCATTTGTTTTTGTATAGTAAAATCATACATTTGTTAAATTCTTTTTATTTAATATGTTTTGTAATGCACTTGGTATTGATTTAGTTTTTTTAATAGTATTAAAATCAGAATGTTTTAGTCTAAATCTTTTATCCCAGTTTTTTGCAATACCTTGAATGTTTCTAAAAGGACTAGATATATAAATACTTTTAATATCTCTTTTTGATAAAGAAAAAGTTTTTATAAAATCTTCTAATTCATTAACTTCTAATTCTTTGAAAAACTTAGAAAAGATTGTTTGTTCTTTAATAGTTGCATCATGATAATCTTTTTTAGAAAAAGCTTTTTTTATATCTTCATATATAAAATTCTCTGTATCAATATTTCTATTTAAAATATGAAAAAATCTATGATTATTTTTCTTATTTAATATCTTTCCAACTTCTTGAGTATCAAGATTAGAAAGTAATTCATATAATTTATTTCTATTACTATCTTCTTGTTTCCAATCATTTAATGTTGCGAATGGAATATCTAAATATTTGCTAATTTCTATTTGTGTCATTGCAACTCCTTTTTATTTACATTATATATGATAATCGTAATTTTGTCAATATATTTAATTTGTTAAATTTGATAGTTTCAGCCTCTATCTGTGGCAATTTTTTTGTTAAGTCAATCTGCATTTGTTTAAATTCTTGCATTTGAATTTTTAACATTTCGTACACACTTGTTAAGAGTAAAAATCTATTATATTTATTTAATTGTACTTACAATTTAAAGCTTGTCAAACTTCTTTGATTTTGTTAGTCTTGAAATTTCTGTACCAAAGAAAAAGAAATATTCAAACGCTCTTTTGGTTAAGATGGGAGGAAACACTCGTAAATGAATCTGAGCTCCAACTATGATTTTTTGTTTTTGTATAAAATAAAAATATAAGAAAGTTTAACATTTATTTTTGTTTATCATACATGTGATAGAAAAGCAGAGAGACATAACTGTTTTTTACAGTTTCCTTTTTTAGATAAATAAATGTTAAAGTGCCTTTATAAAGGTATATATGGATGTTTTGTAAAAGGGACTGAAAAACATAAAAATAAACAGATTCTAAACAGGTAAATAAACACCTGTTTAGATCTTTTGAAGAAGTTTTAGTGGTTGTTGTTGTCTTATTTCAACTGCTTTTGAAACTTCACTATCATTGTAAGGTAAAGTTCCAACCATACTAAAAGCATTATTAATAGATTCTTGAATAAAATAGAATTGGCTATCTTTTTCTTCAATTAACCATACTATATCTCTTATCTCTTGAGCAAATTCATATCCTTCTAATACTTTATCAACAATATTTTGTGTAGCTTCAGGGGATAAATAATGAACCGATTGTTTTAATGCTAATACAAAAATTGATATTAAAAGATTTTGAGCTTCAATTTTTTCATAGCTTTTTATGGCTGTTATACAATATCGTATTGCGTGCATAATAATCTCTTTTGTGCAATATACTTGATACGACTTTGAAGTTTGCACTTTGTTGTATTTATCCCGAATATTCATAGTGATAATTTTTGAATATGGATCAATAATCATAAAATCATTATCGTTAATAATCATACAAAATTCATAGAACTTTGTATGAAAAGGTTCATTTATCCAAAGATTATCATGGATTATTAACTCATAAATAGAATTGAAATCATGTAATCCATCATAAATAGGATTAAAAAGTGAATATTGTACTTTATGAGTATTAAGTTTATAAACTCTCCTTGATTCTTCATCTATATCTTCATTGATTAGCTTTTGTTGAAGATTCTGTAAATAATTTTCTTTTTGCAGAATATTCTTTTCTTTTAGAACTTTTTTTTGATACATTTTATACAGGCAATAAAATAAAAAGATAGTACTAACTATTATTAGAAGAATGCTAAAGAATTTCATTGAAACTTCTTTAGTAATAATTGATGCTCATGAAATAATTTTGTAAGTAGTTGAGGAGTAAATCTAAATTCTTTTTCAAGAACACTTGCAACTGAGTATCCTAAAAATGCAAGATTAAAAATCTTATATATCGCTTTTGCCTCAGATTTTGAGATAAAAATATTTCCATTGCCTTTATGTTTTAATATTAGATTTTTTGTACTTTGATACTCTGTAATATCAAGGTATTTGTTTTGATTATTGCCAATATCAAATAGGTTTAATTCCTCCATGAAGTGCACGGTATCACTAAATGTTGAAGTTAGTATTTGATCACCTATCAAAACTAACTCGTTTCTTATAAACTTTTTTTTTGCAACTTTATCCTCTTCGAAAATATGAATCAAAAAAATCTCTTTATCAAAATTGAGAGCTACAGGTATAATTTTAAGTTCAACTCCTAAATCATCACTAAATGTAAATATTTGATCGTGTACCATTTTTAATTTTCCTTTGTTTGTATGTTGTTTTCTAATTCAATCCACAAGGCATGAATTGTGGAATAAGAAATTTCAAGCCGATGATATTTGGCAAAATAAGTTGCTATATCTCTAAAACTCATATTTTGCTCTAACTTTAGAGTACGTACTATCGCCCAATATCCAAGCACCTTTTGTCGTTTTACTTTGGTCTTACTGTTTTTAGCTCGAAGTTTTATTGCCTTGAGATTTACATCATCAAACTCTTTTTCAACAGAATTTACTGCTAAAATAAGTGATGATAAAGTCAAAATAGTATTATCTACATCACTATGAGCATTTTTTAGTTTGTGAAACAGTTGTTTTTGTAATGCAAGGATTTTTATTTTTGTAGAAATATCTACTTTTGCAAAGAGTCTTAATCTTTGATTTTGGCATTCTTGGTTAAGTTTTGTGATGGTTTCACAAGCGGTGCTCTTTGAGTTGTTCATAACTTTTCCTTTAAAATAAAACTTCTAAAGGTATTCATATTTTTTTGGATTTGTAAAAATATGAATATAGATATAAATTTCTAAAAGGAACAACTAATGGCAGTAAAAAGTAAAATGGAGAAGTATAAATATCAAATAATTGATTTGATTAAAAGAGGTGCATCAATTCGTTCAACATGGGCAATTATTAATTCACATATTCCTGATGAGGAAAAAATAAGCTATACAGCCTTTTTTCACTTCGTAGATAAACATTGTTCTAATTGAGATAATTTAAGTTTATGGCCTGAAGTTATATACGAAGGTAATTTAATTTCTAAAAGTCTCAATATATTTTGACTATTAGTGATAATCATTTCACATTCTTGTTTACTAAATTTTGTTCTAATTGTTTCGATAAATTTATTTTGAATACGTTTTGTGAAAATTGGTTGATTAATGAAAAGTTTCCAGACTGGAAATTTTTCAATAATAGAACATAAAAATTCAACATAATTAGAAGTGGGATTTTTGTTATGCAAATTATTATACTCAATTATTTGCATAATATAATATAAAAAAAGTAAAGGTCTTGATGGGCCTACAAATGATAAAAATTTCACAAATGATGACATTTCAATATTATCAAATTTCTGAATGATTTGATCAAGAATTATTTCTTTCAATATTTTATTTATATCTTTTTTATCCATGAAGAATCCTAATTCATTTAACAAATGCATGTTGTCTGAATCAATACTATGAAAATCATCTAAAACATATGGTTTCGTGCCATTGAATAGGAAGTTTGGACTCGCTCCAAATTCATCAATATATTTTTGAATTACACTAATACTAGGATTAACTTTACCCAATTCATATCGAGCTAATGATGTTTGAGTCATATTCAATTTTTCAGACATTGCATTTTGAGTCAGTTCTAAATATTCACGGAATTCTTTTAAATACAATTTCTCTCCTTTAGATAAAATGTAATTATAACCATCTTAAAATTAATTGACTTTTAAATTATGTATTTATCTATTAATTAAATACTATATCTATTATATTAGACCATATTAAAAGATATAACACTTTATATGACATAAGTAAAAGCTTTATTTAAGTATATAAAATATAAAATTCTATTTAGTATTTTATCAAAAGGAGAATTTATGCACTCAAAGCAAATTGCAATAAAATATCTTGCTCCAAAAATCAAAGATTCAAAATCAATATTTTTTGATTTAGAGATTTTTAAATTAGTATTGTGCTGGGCTAGAGATAGTGCAAGAGAATTTTTTGCTACGCAACAATCAAAGATGTTTTTATTACATTATATTGATGATATAGCACCTGTGGTAGATGAGTATTTAATTGCTCGAACAACAAAAATGTATAAAGATGCAGTTAAAAAAAAGAATACACTTTTTAATAGCTTTTGTTCAAGCGAAAAGGTAATTGAATGGATCATTAATAGATACATAAATATATTTGTTTCAATAAGTACTAATAAAAAATACAAAGAATATACAGATATAACAAAAATAAGAATTCGTTTTGATCAAGATATAGCTTTTTACAGTAGTGATATTGAAGAAGAGATTGAATTTGAAAAATTGAAAAAATTGCCTAAAGAATCAATAAAAAAAGCATTAGAAAAGGTATGGGAAGATTCAAAATATGATCTAGATTTTGACTATTTAGACTTTGAAAAATTATGTTGTGAATTTGAGTTCGATGCAAATGAAGTAGTTGGTAGCCACGTATTTGAAGAACCCAAATTTTCTAAATATCAAGTTGAAATTGGACAATTCCAACTAAAATTATTATTTTGAAAGAACAAAACAATGAGTGACATTATAACAAAAATACAAAATAAAATAAAGTATCAGGAAAAAATTCCTGATTCAATTCAGAAAATTGATGATATTTTAGCAAATAATATTCATCTTTTAGAAGAAAATGAAATAGCAGAACTTAGAAATGAAAAAAATAATTTAGAAAAAAGATTAATTAAATCAAATTTGTCTATTGATGAGAAATTCAATAATTTCTTTTACACAACTACAGACATTGAAGATGCACCTAGGACAGAGTGGCTAATTTCAGAAGTGATTCCTTCTAGTACGATTGGAGTATTCTATGGAGCACCAGGAAGTGGAAAAAGTTCTATATTAATTAATTATTGCAATTTAATGTTAGAAAATTTTACAAACACATATATCATATATATAGATGCAGATATGGCTTTAGGGAAAATCAATGATTTTGGAATAGGAAAAATGATAAAACAATATGGTGAAAGATTTAAATATGCGGGGAAATCAGTTAACGATATAAGTATTATTGCACAAAATCTTTTAAAAGAAATTGTACAAGTTCAACTTGATTTTCCACAAAGGAAATATATAGTAATAGAAGATTCATTAACACTAATAACTCCTAGAAAAAATGGTTTTATTGACGTTGAAAAATTATATAAATTTGAAAAGCAGCTAAGGAATGCAAATGGTACCATTATTATAGTTACACATTTAAACAAAGCAGGATTATTCGCTGATTCGCAGAAAATCGAGGATTATTCCGATTATACTTTTTTAATTGAAAGAAATGATTTTAATTCATCAATATTATTGCATCCACGAAAAGCGAGTAGGTATGCTATTGGATACAAAGCATACAAAACGGAGAATAGAAAAATTGTAGAAGAAATTGATTATCAAATGGCAAATATAAGTAATTCAGAGGCTACATTTGTAAATTTAATTTATGATTTGTTACAAGATAGTGAAATGAATCAAACTGAAATAATGAAATACTTGAAGCAGATTTCATTTTTCTCTAAATTTGCAGTTGGTGAAAAAAAAGTTATTTCTTGGTTAGAAAAATGGGCAAAAAATGGAAAATGGGCTTGCGAACAAAGAGTAAATGAAAAAAATGCAAAGTTTTACTATGTACAAACTGTAAAACTTGCAAAACTTGCAAAACTGCCAAACAATAATAAAATAGGATCTCAAAATGGATAAAATAAACGATATTAAAATTATTGCAAGTATTTTATTTGAATATTACAAAAAAGTTGCTCTAAATCCTGAGGAAACAGCCTCTATAATTGGGAGAAGTGAGGATTATTTAAAAAAAGACCGCGAAGAAGCAATTGGTATTCCATATACACGACTTAATGGCAAAGAGAGAGGTAAACCTCTTTATAATATAACAGCTATTGCAAAAGCTCTAGTTCAAAATGAAAAAAGAGTTTTTTAAATGATTTACAAAGATGGAGTTTTCTATCTTTGTATTACTATTTTTTTGAATTAATTTCCTTTTCTAATTCTTTTAAAAAATCAATTATTTCCTCAAAACAATATATATATCAAAAATCATATTTTGCATAATTTTAGTGTTACAGTTTCACCAAAAAGTTCACTTCGTTTTATGTAAATTTGCTATTTTATTCATTGTTATTATCTTTACATATTTGTTTTATTATTTCATATACCCATATTGTTGTACTTTGAGTATCATTTAAAATTTTTTCATACATTTTAGAATCTATTTGTTCTTTTATCTTATTTATTACTTCATTTGTAATATGCTCATTACCCAAAGATTTTAAAGCTTGAACTATTAAAGATCTTTCTTTATATTTAAATCCAATATCTTTTAAATTAGACTTTTTAAACTCTATTACTACATCATTAAATAATTTATAACTTTTATTTGGACCATCACTAAGGTAAATATACTTAGCTCGAATTTGAGTAGATAGATTTAAGATATTTAAAGCACTATCTCCAGATACTTCTATTCTCCAGTTAAACTTTCTAGCATATGGCCCTGGATACTTGTTCTATATCTGGATTTAATTCTTTTTTTAGAAAATCACTATATTTTGGATAATCATAAATTCCTCTTGATACTCTTCTTATTTTTTTAGCTTTTACTAAATCTGATAGTACATTATCAATTTGTTGAGAATCAAATTTTTTAATCAAATCACTTGATGAAAATACCCACCCCCTACCATGACCTGATATAAAATAAAATACCGTATCATAGAGTTTCAATTGATTATTACTTAATTTTAATATCTAGAAAAAAGTATATCTTTTTCTAGATTTAGACTAAAATATATTAAAACAATTCACTATATAATTTCTTCATTTTTTCATAATAAATTGCATCATTACCTAGTTCAACTTCTAATAATTTATGAATTACATAATCATCGATTAAGTCATCAGTTAAAAGTGTAAAATCTGCGTCTACACTAATATTAATTTTATGTTTTTCTTCTTTTGATTTCAAATAAGATTTAATTAGTTCATTAGTTACTGTTTTATCTAAATATTCTAAATTTTTTAATAATTCATTAACTGTTTCTTGCATTTCTATGCATTCTTTAACTGCCCATTTTGATAGATTTTCTTTATCTATTTCATTTTTATGGGCAACAGCAATTGCTTGAGATAAACACTCTTCTCCATTATGATAAAGATAAGCACATAATCTATCTTTAACACAATTTGTAGGTGTGAGAAGTTTTAAAGTTCCTACATGAGTTTTTAACTCATTATGAACTTTTGGTTCTTCGTTTCCCAAGCTAACTGGTCCAGTCGGAAATTCTACATAATAATCATTATCAGGATGTTTAAAATATCTATCTTTAGTTTTTTCAAAACCTGCTTCAATCATAGCATTTTTAACCTGTTCTGATTTTATTGAAGGATTAGCAATAAAATCTAAATCATAAGATGAATAATTTGAGTGAGTATAAATTTCCATACAACTACCACCTGTTAATACAACCTCTATTCCTTTAGCTTTGAGTAATTCATAAACTATCGATGCCGTTTCCTCAGGTGTTTTTACTTCTTTTAATAATTCAATATGCATCTTTATATATCCTAAATATTATCTCTTCTTTGAACAAGTGGCTTATTTTTACTTCTAGGTCTACTTCTATCTTTTCTAACTAATCTAGCTCTATCTTCTGGCTCGTAAGTAGATCTAGATTTAATTAGTAACGCTGTAAGTTCTTTAATAAATGGATTTCTTTGATTTAATTCGTAAATTCTTATATTTCCAATATCTCTACCTACAATAATACTTCCTGTTTCAAATTTTTCTAATTGTTTTTTAATTACAGAAGGACTTACATCATAAAATAATGCTATTTCTCTTGCATATGCACTATCTCTTGCTAATAAAAATTGTAATACTCTTTCTGCATTTCTACTACCAAATAATACTTCTAACATGTTAACTCCTTCTTATATTTTACATTATAGAAAACATATTCTACTTTATATTAAATGTATTCTACATAATAGAATATAAATATAAAATTAAATTATCTATAGAAGCCTATAATATAGTTTATTGTGAGATATATATTGTTTATATTTTAATATAATTAAGTTTAATTTAATTATCAAAACTTTAATTTAAATACAGCATCACTACCATTTGCTGAACTTAATTTTGCATATCTAATAGTTTGACTAATATCTGCATGATCCATTAATCTCATAATTGTATATATAGGTGTTTCTGCTATTGCTAATTGTGATGCAAATGTATGTCTTAAGGTGTGAATTACCACTCTTCTTTTTCTATCTTCAGGCTTTAATCCTTGATTAAATAATTTATCAAAAATTGGCTGTAGTATCTTATTTATTGAATTTCTATTTAGTTCTTCAGGTGAACTATTTACAAGATAATCAATTGGACTTAGATTTTCTATTCTTTTAGCAATTAATTCTCTATATTTAGGATGAATATATCCATTATATGTTCTTCTAGCTTTATGATTTTTAATCATAACCGCATTCGAGCTTAAATTAATATCAGCTTTTGAAATTGTTAAAACACCTCTAAGCCTTGCACCAGTAGATAAACTAAGAGCTAAAAATACTTTTATATTTTCTGTAACATCATCATTTATTTTATTGTCAAATAATTCTTGTCTATTATCTAAAGCATCCCATATTTTTTTTATTTCATTTAATTCTAAATATCTTTCTCTATCATTATCAACTTTTTCTCTTTCAACCTTTGCTGCTGTAGCTGGATTTTTAACATTTAAATCCTTTTTTGAAACCATATAGTTAAAAACTGTTCCAATGGTATTAATCCAATCATTTATTGTTTTTGGAGCATATTCCAGAGTTGTTTTTTGACTCTTTAATTTTTTGGATTTAATTTTAAAATCTTCTACCATCTGTGTAGTTATATCATCAATTTTTATATGTCCAAAAGTAGGTTTGACATGCAATTCATATCTTCTTTTAGTATTTGGGCTATCACTTTTTGTTTCAATTGATTTATAATACATATTAAAACATTCATCAAAAGTTGGTAACTTTTGATTTAAAAACATTGGTGCATCTTCTTTTAATCTATCTATAGATGTTCTTTTTGCTCTTATTTTATTTGCATATTCTGCTGAGATTCCCTCTTTAAAACTACCAATTTTTTCTTTTGTATATTTTTTATTTTGCATATATGTGATATAAAAGACTTTGTCATTGTTTTTAGTTAGTCTATAAAATACACCTGTATATTTTGTAGCAGTTAAAGTTGAATTATTTACCATTTAAAACCTTTATTCTTTTGTTGGTTATTTGTTGGTAAAGTCTATCTTTTTCTAACTTTAATTAACTTTTAATAGCTTTTTTATAATAAGTTTATATGATTTAAATGCCTATATTATAGTACTTGTATCATTTTTTTGGACTTTTTAGAATTTATAGATATTTCTTATTTCAAAGAAGGTACACCTGTAGAAGTAGCTGTAGCTGAATAAGCTCTAAATACTATACAATCGAAGAGGTAGGAGCTTTTTAGCTTCTACCTTTTTTTATTTATTATTTTATATAATAAATTGAGTTTCTTTTGATTTCCAATTTATCAAGTTGATTTAATAAAAAATATTTAGAGGCTCTTTTTATTTTATGTTTAGTCATGTCTCTATTCAATTTATTATTTTTTATAAATCTTTCAATCTCTTTTTCTCTTGTTTCCTCATCGTTTATATGTATATATAATCTTTTTAAAAAAAGTAAGTTTATTGGTATTGAATTATACTCTAGTTGTTGTGATGAGCAAGTAGATGAACAAACACCTTCATATAATCCACCTTTTGAAGACATCTTTTTTTCACAACATTTACAAGTTTTTACTCCATCGCCATTGAATGTAAATGTTAACATGATTTCTTCCTTTACTAATTTTTTTGGAAGTATAACAAAAAAAAATAGATTTATAAACTTTTAGACTAAATAATCCTTGCTATTTACACAATTTCAACTATTTTGGAGCATATCTTTAAGTTACTTTTTAATTCATTAATTATTTTAGTAATCTAATTAAAAGTAAATAATATAAGTTTTTGTGAGAAAGGAAATTAATTGTATAATAAATATAAATTTTGCTTGAAGGAAAAGAAAAATGAATAAAGTTACATTTGAACCTAAAAACATTAGAAAGTTCAGCTTACACTGTCCATTTTCAAATGAAAAAATGGATAATGAAGATAACTCTTTTGAAATATATGAAGGAGCTGGAAATTATCTATTTGCAATGTGTGAAGATTGTTTATTTTGTGATGTTGGGAATAATGATGAAATTGAAAAATATTGGGATGAATCTCCACTAGAGGCTATAGAAAGATTTACTAGTAATTATCCAGATAAAAATATTTTAGTTATTGAAATATCTTATGGAAATGAAAGCTATTTTTATGGATTTTTAAATAAAAAAAATGAAGATTTAAGTAATGAAGAAATAGAAAAAAGATTTTTTAAAGAGTTAAAATAAGTATTGCTTAACAAATAATTAACTTGCTTCTATATATAATAAACGTATATTAATTATAAGGAAAAATTATGAGAAAATTTGTTAGTTTACTTATATTTTTATCTGCTTTAATTTTCACAAATTTAAATGCAGATGAAATGTTTCAAACAGTAGATCCAAAGGATGCTACATTGCTTAAAACAGACTCTTCAAAAGAGTTTTGTAATGTTTGTGGAATGCATTTAACAAAGTTTTACAAAACAAATCATGCAACTGAATTTAAAAATGGTCATAAAGAACAATATTGTTCTCTTCATTGTCAAGCACAAATTGAAGAAGATTATGCTGATAAAATTAAAAACATACAAGTTGTTGATACCAATACTTTAAAATTCATTGATGCAAAAAGTGCATTTTATGTAGTTGGTAGCTCTAAACCTGGAACAATGAGTCTTGTTAGTAAATATGCTTTTTCTACAAAAGATGAAGCAATGAAATTTCAAAAAGAGTTTGGTGGAGAAATTCATACATTTTCGGAGAGTTTAGATATTGCAAAAAAAGCTTTGGATAAAGAAAATAGTGCTATTGATGAAAAAAGAGTTCCTATGGCTATAAAAGGGAAAAAAGCTTTTGAAGCTATGTGTGATACAAAACAAATAAAAGATTTTAATTCTATTGGGGAAGCAAAACAATATTTAATTGATAATAATGTTTGTCAAAATTTAAACCCTCAAATGATGCAAGCCGTAGCCATATATTTATACAATCCTGTTCTAGCAAGTGATAAATCAAAAATGATTGAAGTTCCAAGTGAAGCAAAATGTCCTGTTTGTGGTATGTATGTATCTAAATACCCAAAATGGGTAGCTCAAATCAAAATAAATGATGATCATGTACATTATTTTGATGGCGTAAAAGATATGATGAAATTTTATTTTGAACCTACAAAATACGAACATAAACATAATAATAATCAAATAACAGAACTTAATGTTACAGATTATTATACATTAGAATCAACAGATGGTAAAAAAGCATTTTATGTATTAGGTTCAAATGTTTATGGCCCTATGGGAGAAGAATTGATTCCATTTAAAGATGAAGAACAAGCAAAAAAATTTATGGCTGATCATTTTGGAAAAACTGTTTTAAAATTTGAAGATATAAAAAAAGAAATTTTATTTTAACAATTTATGACAATGCGATTTAATCGCATTGTTAATAAACAAATATAATATTAGTGATTTTTGATAAAAGAACAACAATAGTCAACTAGTGAATGTACTCTTAATTTAAATTTAGAATTAGCTTGAATCTCAAAAGATGCAGGACCTTCATATTTTACCCAATCTTGTGCTGGTAACATAATTTCTAAAGTACCTCTTTGAATATCCATAACTTCTTTATGAACTGTATTTAATTCATACTCACCTGGTAACATAATTCCTAATGTTTTTCTAGAACCATCTTCAAACACTATTGTTCTACTTGTAATATTCCCTTCAAAAAGAATGTTGGCTGCTTTTGCAATAGAAACATTATTAAACTCTGCCATTTATTTTCCTTGTATAATTATTTTTAATATATTATCATAAATATTATATAATAATATTGAAGCAAAAGAGTAGTTATTTTTTGTTATAATTTGTAAATTAAAATAAAGGTGTAAAAATGAGTATCCAAAAAGAATTAGAAGATTTAATAAAAAATGAAGTACTTGTTGAAATTGAAGATTATATTGATGAATTATTTGAAATTGTAGCTGCTAAAAAAGAAGATGCTGAAATTAAAGAAGAATTAAAACAAATGCAAGAAATGAAAAAAGAGTTCGAAGATATGCTTGTTGATTTAGTTCATGGAGATATTGATGATGAAGAGTGTGAAGAAATAATTGCTGAAATCAACGATATGAGAAAAGAAGACGTAGAATAAAATCCTTTCATGCAAGGATATATACTAGATATTAAACCTGTTAAAGATGATGATTTAATAGTATCTATATTAGCTGAAAATGAGGTCTTGACTGCATATAGATTTTATGGAGCTAGACATTCAAATATTAATATAGGTTATAAAATTGATTTTGAGCTTGAAAATACTAAATCTACAATTCCCAGATTAAAAGATGTTATTCAATTAGGTTTTCCTTGGATACTTGATAATGAAAAAATGTATTGTTGGCAAAGATATATAAAACTTTTTTATCCTCATCTAAAAGATGTAGAACAAATTGATTCTTTTTACTTTTATAACTTAGAAAATTTAATACATATTATGACTAAACAAAATGCTTTAAGAGCTATTTGTGAATCATATTTATCAATACTTGAATATGAGGGCAGATTCCACACAGATTTTGAATGTTTATTATGTGAAAATAAAATTACTGAAAATATATCACTAGTAAGAGGATTTTTACCTGTTCATTCAAGTTGTGCTTATGCAAAAGCATTTGATATAAATAAAATGAAAGAACTTTTTGAAAGAAAGAAATTAATAAATTTCAATGACCAAGAAATGGAAATTTTATGGGATATTCTACTTCAAGGTTTATAACAAAGAATAGATTATTCGTCTAATAATCTATCTTGTAAAGTTTCTATTGCTTTTTTAAGAATCTTAGTGTCCAATCCATATTGTGATGCTTTAGAAATAGCATTAGCTACATTTTCATCACTCAATGGTAAATTTACACTACATGCTGTTTTTATAACATCTAATATTTGTGTTTTAATTTTATATTCACTACTTACTTTTGATACATCATCTACAAATTCAATCATATCAACTAAATTATCACTTAATTTCCAATATTTAAATATTTTAGCAGTAATTTCAGAAGTAGTAAATCCTAATAAATCTCTCTCGGCATTCTCTATACTAACACCAGATGCAATCTTATTTTTAAATTCATCTGCTTTATCTTCAGAAATAAGTAAATCTGATAATATAAATTTACCTATTTCTTGTAAAAGTGCAGGAAGAATTATTTCTTCTTTTAAATCAACATTAACTTTTGATAGCCATAAGTTAGCTAATGTTGATGAGATATTTGATGCTCTCATAAAATCATCACTATTTATACCATAAGGAGTTAAGCTTGTCATCAATAGGTTTTGAACTGTTCCACCAATTGCAATTGAAATAGTAAAGTTAATTCCTAGTAGGCTAATAGCTCGACCAGGTGTCTCCACTTTTGATCTAAATCCAAACATAGCAGAATTTGAAATCTTCAATAAAGTTGATATTATAAGTGCATCTTTTTCAATTATTTCTAATAAATCTGATGCTTCTTTATCACTTCTTTTTCTAAATTCCTCTATATCAATTATAGTTTTTGGTAAGGGAGGAAGAGATTCTATCTTTTGTAAAATATTAATAGACGACAAATGTTATCCTTCTTTTATTATTATTTTTATTATAACGTATTTTATAGCAATATCTATACAAATTATTTATACATTAAATCTAAAATGCATAATGTCACCATCTTGCACAACATAATCTTTACCTTCAAGTCTTAATTTACCAGACTCTTTACATTTTGCTTCACCACCAAGATTTACAAAATCATTATATGCTATAACTTCAGCTTTTATAAAACCTTTTTCAAAATCATTATGAATTACAGCTGCTGCTTGTGGTGCTTTAGTATTTTTTCTAATAGTCCATGCCCTAACTTCTATTTTTCCAGCTGTAAAATATGATTGAAGCCCAAGTTTATCAAATGCTTTATGAATAATTTGTTCTAATCCTGATTCTTGTACGCCTAAATCAGCCAAAAACTCAGCTGCTTCTTCCTCTTCAAGACCAACTAACTCTTCTTCAATTTTTGCACAAAGTAAAATAACATCAGCACCAACGCTTGCGGCATGTTCTTTTAAAATATCAACATATTTATTTCCACCATCTGCTAATGAATCTTCATCAACATTAGCTCCATAAATCACATCTTTATTAGATAAAAATCTAAGCTCTTTATCAAGTGAAATGAATACTTCATTTTCATTATTTTCATAAGTTTTTACAGGTTGTAACTCTTCTAAATGTTTAAATAAATCTTCAGCTATAAGTAAAGAAGCTGCTGCTTCTTTTGAAGATTTTGATTGTTTTTTTAATCTATCAATTTTTTTTTCAAGTTGAGAAATATCTGCATAAATTAATTCTGTTTCAATGATTTCAATATCTCGTAAAGGATTTACATCACCTTCAACATGAATTATATTTTCATCTTCAAAACATCTAACCATATGTAAAATAACTTCAACTTCTCTAATATTAGATAAAAACTGATTTCCTAAACCCTCACCTTTTGAAGCACCTCTTACAAGACCTGCAATATCAACAAAATCAATAGTTGAATGTTGAATTTTATCTGGATTAACAATTTTTGCTAATGCATTTAATCTTTTATCAGGTACTGGAACAATCGCTTTATTTGGTTCGATTGTACAAAATGGATAGTTTTGTGCCTCTGCATTTTGTGCTTTTGTCAAAGCATTAAAAGTTGTTGATTTACCTACGTTTGGAAGTCCTACTATACCTACACCTAATCCCATTTTATACCTTTTATTTATATATTTATTTTTTAATAATTTAGATATATTATAGTTAAAAATGGCAAAATAATAGCTAAAGTGAATAATAATTGAGTTATAAGTTGAGTTTATAAAAAAAGACGATAGTAGAAATTTTCTACTATCGTTTTATTAAAAATATATTTTAGTCAATTAAATTTTGTAAAAATTTAATTGTCATTCTAACACCTGCTCCACTTGCTCCATGAGGATTATATCCCCATACGCTTTCTACAAATGCAGGTCCTGCTATATCAAAATGTATCCATTTTTCTTTATTTTCATCATAAATAAAATTATCTAAAAACATACCAGCTGTTATTGCTCCACCATATCTTGTATTTGCAATATTACAAACATCTGCTATTTCTGATTTTATAGCTTTTTTTAGATATCTGTTAAAATCTAAAGTTGTTGCGTATTCACCTGATTTAAGCGCACTTAATACTGCATTTCGTTTTAAAATCTCATTATTTCCCATAATTCCTGTTGTATATTGTCCAACACCAACAACACAAGCACCAGTTAGTGTTGCGTAATCAAAGATATAATCAATATCTTTGATCTCATCTTGTGCATAACATAAACAATCAGCAAGGACAAGTCTTCCTTCTGCATCTGTATTTCGTACTTCTATTGTTTTACCATTTTTAGCTTTTAAAATATCATCAGGTTTATATGCATTTCCACCTATCATATTTTCAACAGCTCCTACAATTCCATGAACTTCAAAAGGAAGCCCTAGTTTTGCGATAGCCCACATTGTTGATAACACAGCACAACCACCTGATTTATCAGCTTTCATAGTAACCATAAAATCAGCAGGTTTTAAAGATAATCCACCTGAATCATATGTTAAACCTTTTCCAACCAAAACTATTTTTTTAGTAGCATCTTTTGGTTTATATGATAAATGAATAAGTTTTGATTCATGAATCGAAGCTCTACCAACACTATGCATTGCCATCATTTTATTTTTTTCTAAATATTTTTCACCATGAACTTCACAAGATATAGCTGCATCTTTTGCTAATTCTTGAGCAATTTCTGCCATTACTGATGGATAAAAATCTGCAGGAGCAGTGTTCACCATTGTTCTTGTTTTATTTACTGCTTTTGAAATTATTTTTGATTCTTTTAGAATTTTTTCTAACTTGGAAGTTTTTTCTTTTACTATTAGATTTAATTCTATTTTTCTATTTTCTTTTTCTGATTTGTATTGAGTAAATTTATACTCACCTAAAAGTGCACCTTCTACTACTGCTTTTAAATTATTTTCTAAAATTTCGCATAATTTTATTTTTGCACTTTTAAATTTTGTTGTTTGAAGTTTTTTTATAGCAGTTGCAATGGCAATTGCTATTGAATCATAATCATTTTCTTCAAATCCTACATAAATTTTTTTTGACTCTGCTAATAAAATACAAGCTTCATCTTTTGCTTTGAAATCAAGAATTTCTAGAATTTCTGAATCTTCAATACCATTAAGTGTATTGAGAAGAATTATTTCTATATCAGAACTATTTTTTGAACTTTTTTCTATTAAATTAATCTTCATCTTTTTTAACCTTTTTATCTACTTTTTTTGTAGCTTTATTGAAATAATAAATTATACTTCCACCAAAAATCAAAGCAATTGGCACTGCTAAATACCAATGATCTTTAGCCCAATCTAAAACCTTCAAAATCTCATTACCAAAATACCATACAGGTACAATTGTCAGTGCAGCCCAACACCAAGCTGATATAAGATTTATAAAGGCAAACATTTTTGCATCATATCTTGTAAGTCCTATTGAAATAGGAATTATAGTTCTCATTCCATACATATATCTTTGAACAAAAATTATTGGCCAACCATATTTTTGTAATAAAAGATGTGCAAAAGCAAACTTTCTTCTTTGACCTTTAAATTTTTTATGTACATAGGATTTATTAAATCTCCCAATATAAAAATATACCTGATCTCCCATAAAACCACCAAGACCAGCTACAAATATTGCAATATATAAATTCATATCACCGGTATGAGATAATAAACCTGCCATTATAAGTCCTGCTTCACCCTCTAGCATTCCCCATGCAAATAATATTATATACCCATGTTTTTTTAATAAGTATACAAATTTTTCTTCAAAACCCTCTACAGGTGCATTATATAAATTATATGCTAAATAAGAAAAAAATACTACTAAAAATACTGCAAATATCTTTCCAGAATAAGGTTGAATTTTCCTAAAAAGTTCTTTCATAACTCTCCTTACTCGTCAAAATTTAATATACTCTTCGCTTGTACCATATCTTTGTCTCCACGACCTGATAAATTTATGATAACTGTTTTTCCTTTTAATTTATCTTTTGCTTTCTTTAAATAAGCAATTGCATGAGCACTCTCAAAGGCAGGAATTATCCCCTCACGTCTGCTAAGCCATACAAAAGCATCCATAGCTTGCTCATCAGTTATTGAATCATATTGTACTGATTTATTATCCTTATGAAAAGAGTGCTCTGGCCCAATTCCTGGATAATCAAGTCCTGCACTAATTGAGTGAGCTTCTAAGATCTGACCATCTTCATCTTGAAGTAAATATGAGCATTGACCATGTAAAACCCCAGGACTTCCCTTTTCAAGTGAACATCCATGTTTATCAGTATCAAGACCTAAACCACCAGCTTCTATTCCAATACAAGTTACCTCTTTATCCTCTAAAAAGTGAGAAAACATACCAATAGCATTTGATCCACCACCAATACATGCAACAACATAATCAGGAAGCCTACCCTCTTTTTCGAGTATTTGTTTTCTTGCTTCATAACCAATAACTGCTTGAAAATCTCGAACCATCATAGGATATGGATGAGGACCTGCAACTGTTCCTATTATATAAAAAGTATCCCTTGCATTTGTAACCCAGTATCTAATAGCATCATTCATTGCATCTTTTAATGTTTTACTTCCACTTTCAACAGCAACAACTTTAGCACCTAGTAATTTCATTCTAAATACATTTAACTCTTGACGTGCAACATCTTTTGCACCCATAAAGATAGTACATTCAAGTCCCATAAGAGCTGCGATTGTAGCAGTCGCAACTCCATGTTGACCAGCTCCTGTTTCAGCTATTACTTTTGTTTTTCCAAGTTTTTTTGCAAGTAGTCCTTGAGCTATTACATTGTTTACTTTATGAGCTCCTGTGTGGTTTAAATCTTCTCTTTTTAAATAAACCTTTGCACCAATTTCTTCACTTATATTTTTTGCAAGATAAAGAGGATTTTCACGTCCAACATAATCTTTTAATAAAGCATTTACTTCAGCCCAAAACTCTTTATCAAATCTATATTTTTTATACTCAATTTCTAACTCTTTTAAAACTGGCATCAAAGTTTCAGGTACATATTGACCACCAAAAATACCAAATTGACCTTTATCATCAGGATCAAATACACTTGGTTTTGGAATATAATTACTCATATTTATTTTCTCTTTTATTAAATTTCTAGTACAGAATACACAGGTGCTATTTCAGACAATTTTTTTGCACCATCTAAAATATGTATATTCATTAAAAAACACATTTCAACTAAATTTACATCTAATTTTTTTATTAAATTAGCAGCCGCATACGCAGTACCACCACTTACAATAATATCATCAATCAATAAAACATTTACATTTTTTTGATTATTAAAAGCATCTAAATGAAGTTCAACTTCATCAAAACCATATTCTAATTCATATTTTTCACAAACAGTTGTGCTTGGAAGTTTTCCTTTTTTCCGAACAGGAACAAATCCAACACCTAATCTATCAGCAAGTGCTGCACCAAAGATAAAACCACGTGAATCAATACCAGCGATATAATCTAAGTTATATGACTTATATCTATCTTCTAAATGATCCATTAAAAGCTTGTATGCATCTTTATTATTTAATAAAGTTGTAATATCTTTAAATACAACTCCAGCTTTTGGAAAATCTTTTATACTTCTAATTGAATCTAATAATATCTTTTTGTTATTTTCATTTAATATTTTATTTTCGCTCAATTTAAATCCTTTATGCTTTATAGACAAAAGCGGAATTATTCTATCTAAATATTTATTATGATTTTATGATGTTTATAAAATATTTAAGAATAAGTTAAATATAATTAATAAAATTATTAAAGGTCTTCTATGCGCTATTTACTCATACTGTTTATAATAATAAATCTATATTCAATTGAAGTTCAGAAACCAAAAGTTTATGATAAACAAAAACATGAAATAAATGGTTGGCTAATGAGTGAAAAACTTGATGGAATACGAGCTTATTGGGATGGAAAAGATTTATATACAAAAAATGGAAATAAAATAAATGCACCAAAATGGTTTACAAAAGATTTCCCAAACTTTGAATTAGATGGAGAGTTATGGATAAAAAGAAATAACTTTGAAAACATCCAAAACATAGTTTTAGATACAAATCCATCTGAATCATGGAAACAAATAACTTATAATATTTTTGAAGTTCCAAATGTAAGAGGAAATTTTAAAGAAAGATTAGAAAAAATAGATATTTATCTAAAAAATAAGCCCAATAAAAATATAAAAATAATTCCTCAAATAGTCTGCATAAACAAAAAGCACCTAGACTCTTATTTGGAAGAATTAATTAATAAAAAAGCTGAAGGCATAATAATAAAAAATCCAAATATAGAATATTTTACAGGAAGAAGCGATGAAATATTAAAAGTAAAAAAATTCGAAGATGATGAAGGGGAAGTAATAGGACATAATTACAAAGATAAAAAATTTAAAAGTCTAATAGTAAAACAAAAGAATGAAATTATCTTTAATCTAGGTGGAGGATTTTCTGATAAAGAAAGATTGAATCCACCAAGAATAGGAGATAAGGTAACATATAAATATTATGGATTTACAAAATATGGGAAACCAAAATTCGCTTCTTTTCTAAGAGTTAGAAAAGAAGAGTAATTTTTAATTTTAATATAGAGGGTATGTAGTAGTTACTAATTGTGCATCTCTTATTTTTACGCAAATATCGGTATCTTTTTCTGTATCAACAGTTAACTCTAGAGTTTTTACATCATCTTCAGATGTTATAACTTCTAATGATAAACATGAATTTTTATCACTTATTTTTGTATCCGTTGTAGTCCAATTTGTATCATTTAAAACTATGGCATCATCTATTTTATCAATCTTTTGATTCAACAAATAATAACTTTGAATAGATGAAACAGCAGAGGATACATCTCTTTTTATAGTGGAAACTAAAGCACTGTCTTTAGTATCTAAATATTTTGGAACAGCAAAAGATGCTACGATTCCCAAAATAACAATCGCAAAAATCAATTCTAAAAGTGAAAATGCATTTTTCATTAATAATCCTTTTTTAATAATTTAAAAAAGTATATACTAATGCTTCTTAAAATAAGATTATTTGTTATTTAATTATTATAAAATATCAGGTATATCAATATTAGTTTCTCTCTCGCTATCTGCAACATTTTCAAATATCACTTCAATAGGACTAGAACTTGTGTCATTTTCTTTATCCACAAATCTAGTAAGAGCTTTTTGAAAATCTAGTTTTACAGTACCTATTGGCCCATTTCTTTGTTTTCCTATGATTACTTCTGCTTCTTCTACTGGTTTGTTTATAAATTTTGATTTATAATCTTCACCTTTATCTTTTGCTTCTTTTTCTTTTCGTGCTTCATCTCTTTCTTTATAAACATCATCCCTATAAACAAACATAATAATATCCGCATCTTGTTCTATGGCTCCAGATTCTCTTAAGTCTGAGAGCATCGGTCTTTTATCTGGTCTATTTTCAAGTCCCCTATTTAACTGAGAAAGTGCAATAATTGGAATCTTCATCTCCCTTGCAAGCATTTTTAAACCCCTAGAAATATCAGAAACCTCTTGGTGTCTATCTTTATTTCCAGTTCCTTGCATTAGTTGAAGATAATCAATTATTACAAGTTTTATATTATTTGCTTCATTTTGAGCAAGTTTTCGAACCCTTGCTCTAAGTTGATTAATATTTATACTTCCACCATCATCTACAAAAAGTTTTTTTGTATTTAAATCATCAAAAGCTGAACTTAGATTTGACCATTGGTTATCATCCATATCACCTTTTCTAAGATTTTGTAAAGGAATAGAAGTTTTCGCAGATAACATCCTTAACATAAGTTGTTCAGCTGGCATCTCTAAAGAAAAGAATATTACACCTTTGCCATTTTCAACATTTTTTAAAGCCATATTTAATACAAGTGCGGTTTTCCCCATCGCAGGCCGTGCTGCAATAATAATTAAATCCCCTTCATTAAATCCTGTTGTTCTTTTATCAAGGGCATCAAACCCTGTTGTTTCACCTATTAGATGTTTGTTTCCTAGTTTTTTCATTCTTTCTATATATGATAGAGTGTCATTGGTGATTACATGCATATCTTTTAGTTCAGAAGTTGCTGAATCTGTTGAGATTTTATAAAGCTCACCTTGAATGGTATCAAGGGCTTCATTTGCACTCATTTCTTCTTCAATCGCTACTTTTTTTATAGTAGTAGCCAGAGTTGCAAGTTCTCTTTTTACTGAACCATCTTTTATTTCTCGTACGTATGCTAGGGTATTTGTAATTGGATTTGCTGAAAGAATTTCAAGTAAAATAGAATCATCCACATCTTTAGAATCTAATCTTTTTTTAATAAATTCTTCATCTATTGGCATATCATCATTATGAAGTTTTACCATCACTTCAAATATTTTTTTATGAGCAGGAAGATAAAAATCTTTTGGTTTTAATACGCCTAATACATCCTCTAATTCTTCAGGATTAAAAAGTATCGAACTTAAAACTGCTCTTTCTATATTTATACTGTAAACACTATCCATTTATTCTCCAATTTTTTAAGGATAACACTTTAGCTGAAATCACGTTAGTAGCTAATAAAAGCAATGGATAAAATATTGACAATAAGAATTACGAATAATACAATTATTAAAAGACACAAAGGAAATAAGATGTCAATAAAAAAGTTATGGGAGAATTATCAAGACCTTCTAATATGCAGGTAAAGGAAAAATAGATGAGAAGTTTAATAATTTATCATCATCTGAAATAAAAAAGAAAATTTTAGAATAGAAAATACAAATTATTCTCTATTCTAATTTTTTAAATATTATTTTCTTTTTTCTGCTTCAAATTCTACTTCTTCAATAAATTTATTTATCAAAGCATCTCCAGAAAGTTTAGCAATAATTTCGCCTCTTTTCATCACAAGTCCACTACCTTTTCCAAAGGCGATTGCAACATCAGCACTTTTTGCTTCACCAATTGCATTTACAACACATCCCATAACAGATACATCAAGTGATGTTTTAATATGTGATGTTCTTTTTTCAATTTCAGCAACGGCACTTACTAAATCAGCTTCAATTCTTCCACAAGTTGGACAAGAAACGATATTTAATCCCTCTTTTGCAATTCCAACATCTTTTAGTATTGCCTTTCCTACTTTAATTTCTTCTTCAAGCTCACCTGTCATTGATACTCTTAAAGTATCCCCTATTCCATCAAGTAAAAGTGATCCTAAGGCAATAGAAGATTTTATAGTTGAGTGAAATTGAGTTCCAGCTTCTGTTACTCCTAAATGAAATGGATAATTATTCATAGGTCTTAAAGTTCTATATGCTTCAACTGTTCTTTGAACATCACTAGCTTTTAGAGATATTTTCATATTTGTAAAACCTAAATCTTCAAGATACTTAATATTATAATCAGCACTTGCTACCATTCCTTCTGGTGTTTGTCCATATTTATCTTCAAACTGTTTTTCAAGCGACCCTGAATTTACTCCAATTCTAATAGGTATATTTCGCTCTTGGCAAGCCTTTACTACTTCTTGTACTCTTTTTTTATCACCAATATTTCCTGGATTAATTCTAATACAATCTACAACTTCTGCAGCAATTAAAGCTAATTTATAATGAAAATGAATATCTGCTACAAGTGGTAAATCAACTTGTGATTTAATCTCTTTTAATGCTAACGCTGCTTCCATATTTGGAACAGCAACTCTTACTATATCAGCACCTGCAAAATGTAAGGCTGTGATTTGTTCAACCGTAGCTTTTACATCAGATGTTTTTGTAAATGTCATTGATTGTACAGGAATTGGAGCATCACCCCCAATTGGTACGTTTCCGACGAATATTTGTTTTGTTGGGTATCTTTTTATCATGGAGAAATTTTATTGTAATATATATTAAATTCTAGTGAATTATTTAACAGTAATAAATAAAAAACTAACTTGAAATAATCTTTAAATTTTAATTTAATATAAAATTGATTTTAAATTAAAGTTTTATTTTGAAAATATTAGATACAATGCACGCATTATAAGAAAAGGATTTTTATGCAAAATTTTGCTATTTTTGATTTAATAATACTCAGTATTACTCTAATTCTAGGACTAAAAGGTCTATTTAGAGGACTAATAAAAGAAGTATTTGGCATTATTGGAATCATCGGTGCAATATTTGTAGCGTCTAGAATTTCAAAAGAGATTGGTGATTTAATAGCTCCTATTTTAGTTCTTGAAAATGAAGCAACCATAAAATTGATTGGATTTGTAACTGCATTAGTTGCTGTTTGGCTTGTAGTTTATAGTGCAGGTGTAATAGTTAGTAAAATTTTTGCAGCTAGTGGATTAGGGATTGTTGATAGAATTTTTGGATTTATATTTGGGGCTGCAAAGATATTTTTAATATTTTCTGTTATTGCTTATGCACTTTACCAAGTACAATCATTCAAAAAAGTTATTGATGAGAAGTTTTCTGACTCAATGGTAATGCCTCACTTAATAAGTGTGGGTTCATATATAATTAAACTTGATACCACAACAATAACAAATAGTATTGACAAAGCTGTAGACAATGCCAAAGGTACTACATCATCTATTATTGGAGATACTACAAATAATATAAAAGATGGAGTTGAATCTACAGTAAATGGTGTAAAAGATGCAGTAGAAGAAGAAGTTGTACAAAAAGTTGAAGAACAAATTCAAGAAACAACAAACAATGCAAATGAAGAAATAAATTCTGTAAAAGAAAAATTTAAAAGTATCGCTAATAAACCAGAATAAAATAAATAAAGGAATTTAATATTGTTCGAAAATAAATATATACAACAAAGAATAGAAAAAGCTGAAAAACTAAGAGAAATTGGAATAAATCCATATTCAAATGAAAGTTCAAGAAATAGTACAATTACAAAATTTTTAAATGTTAATAGTGATATTGCACATACAGAAGAAAAAAGAGATGCTAGTAGATCTTATACTGTTGCTGGAAGAATAAAGCTTTATAGACTTATGGGAAAAGCATCTTTTATCAAAATAGAAGATGAAAGTGGTATGCTTCAAATTTATGTAGCAAGAGATAATTTAGCAGAGGGTTTTTACAACGATATTTTCAAAAAGAACATAGAAGTTGGTGATATTATTGAGGTAACAGGTTATCCTTTTGTTACAGGGCATGGTGAACTTTCTTTACATGCTGATAACTTAAAAATACTAACAAAAGCTATTTCTCCACTTCCTGAAAAATTCCATGGAATTCAAGATAAAGAGTTAAGATATAGACAAAGATATTTAGATTTAATAATGAATTCTGAAGTTCGAAAAACATTTCATATTAGATCAAAAGTTATTTCATTAACTAGAAGATTTTTTGAAGACAAAGGATTCTTAGAAGTTGAAACTCCTATGATGCATCCAATTGCAGGTGGAGCAAATGCAAAACCATTTGTTACTCATCATAACGCTTTAGGAATTGATAGATTTTTAAGAATTGCTCCTGAGTTATATTTAAAAAGATGTATCGTTGGTGGATTTGAAGCTGTATTTGAAATTAATAGATGTTTTAGAAATGAAGGTATGGATGCAACTCATAATCCTGAATTTACATCTATTGAATTTTATTGGGCTTATAAAACATATAAAGATTTAATTATTTTAACAAAAGAGTATTTTGAGTACTTATTTGAACATTTAGATTTACCAACAGTATTGCCATATGGTGATTTTAAAATTGATTTTAGTAAATTTACTGAAATTCCATTAATTCAATCTTTAGTAGAAATTGGTGGAGTTCCTGCTGATATTGTTGAAGATAAAGATAAAATTATTGCATTTATGAAAGAAAAAAAACTAGAAGTAAATGCTAAAATGAACATTGGACAACTTCAAGGTGAGCTGTTTGATGAATATGTTGAAGCAAAACTAATAAATCCAACATTCATAACTGAATATCCAGTTGAGATTTCTCCACTTGCAAGAAGAAATGATGAGAAACCTCACTTAACTGATAGATTTGAATTATTTATTGCAGGAAAAGAAATTGCAAATGCGTTTTCTGAGTTAAATGATCCTCTTGATCAATTACAAAGATTTGAGGGTCAAATGGCTGCAAAAGAGTGTGGAGGAGATGATGAAGCACATGAAATGGATGAGGATTTTGTAAATGCCTTATCTTATGGAATGGCTCCAACAGCAGGTCAAGGTATTGGTATTGATAGATTAGTAATGATGCTTACAAATGAACATTCAATTAGAGATGTATTACTATTCCCAGCAATGAAACCAATTAAACAAGAAATTAATCTTCATGAAGATGAAGCTTAAAAAACAAATAACTAGCAAATAAAATATAATAAAATTAAATTAAAAAGGTCAAGGAGAAATATATGAGTTTTTTATCAAACGCAAATTTAGAGCAAGCAGATAACGAAGTTTTTTCAATAATTGAAAATGAATTAAAAAGACAAACTAACCACTTAGAAATGATTGCAAGTGAAAACTTTACAAGCCCAGCTGTAATGCAAGCTATGGGTTCAGTATTTACAAATAAATATGCTGAAGGTTACCCATATAAAAGATATTATGGTGGATGTGAATTTGCTGATCAAGTTGAGCAATTAGCTATTGATAGAGCTTGTGAAATTTTTGGATGCTCTTATGCAAATGTTCAACCTCATTCAGGAAGCCAAGCAAATGGTGCTGTTTATGCTGCATTATTAAGTGCAGGTGATAAATTATTAGGTATGGATTTATCTCATGGTGGGCACTTAACTCATGGTTCTAAGCCATCATTTTCTGGTAAAAACTATTCTGCATTTTATTATGGTGTAGAATTAGACGGAAGAATTAACTATGAAAAAGTTATGGAAATTGCAAAAGTTTGTCAACCTAAAATTATAGTTTGTGGAGCTAGCGCATACGCTAGAGAAATTGATTTTGCTAAATTTAGAGAAATAGCTGATGCTGTTGGTGCTATTTTATTTGCTGATATTGCACATATTGCTGGTCTTGTTGCAGCTGGTGAACATATGAGTCCATTCCCTTATGCAGATGTTGTTACAACTACTACTCATAAGACTTTAAGAGGTCCAAGAGGTGGTATGATTATGACAAATGATGAAGAAATTGCTAAAAAAATCAATAGTGCAATTTTCCCAGGATTACAAGGTGGACCACTTGTTCATGTAATCGCTGCAAAAGCAGTTGCATTTAAAGAAATTTTAGATCCTTCATGGAAAGTTTATGCAAAACAAGTAAAAGCAAATGCAAAAGTTTTAGGAGAGGTTCTAATGAAAAGAGGATATGATATCGTTTCAGATGGAACAGATAATCACCTTGTATTAGTATCTTTTTTAAATAAACCTTTTTCAGGTAAAGATGCAGATGCAGCTTTAGGAAATGCTGGAATTACAGTAAATAAAAACACAGTTCCAGGAGAAACTAGAAGTCCATTCGTTACTTCAGGTATTAGAATTGGAAGTCCTGCATTAACTGCACGAGGAATGAAAGAGAAAGAGTTTGAAATTATTGCAAATAAAATTTGTGATGTTTTAGATAATATTGAAGATACAGCTTTACATGCAAAAATAAATAAAGAGTTAGAAGAATTAGCAGGAAATTTTGTTGTTTATACTCAATCAACTTACTAATATTTCTAAATAATTAAGGATAAGTTATGCAAATAAAAGGCGAAGAGTTCATAAAAAAAGTTCAACTTCAACAAGAACGAGAAGAACTTGAACGAAAGTTAAATGAACTTGAAGATGTTGAAATGTCAATACAAGATGAACCTGTTATTCTATCAAGAAGTATTAATAATACTATTAATGAAACTTCTAATGATGTAGAAATGAATGATCATGAACTTAACAATATTATGTTAGGTTCATCTAACAGTTCAAATGAGGAAAATAAGAAAAAATACCTAATTTTAGGTATTGTTCTTGTAGTTTTATTTTTATTAACAATTATTATTATTCGTCTTTTATCAGGTGATACAACAAAAGAAGATCAATTTACATCTAATAATGCTAATTCTAATGAGATAAAAAAATTATCAGAAAATAGTAATATTGAAGAAAATTTTCAAAAAATTATTAATGAAAGAGTAAAAAAAGATTCTTCAGCACCTATGGTTCCTGAAATTGCAAAAACAAGTGAAGATAAAGTAGAAAACCTTCAACAAGCTGTTGGAAATACTTTAGAAGGAAATGAAACTATTCAACAAGATGAATCACCTTCTAGTATTACAAATGAAGCTTTAGATGAAACTATTAAAAAAATAGAAGAAAAGAAAGCTGTACAAAAAGAAAAAGTTGTAGAAAAAACTGCTGAAAAAGTAACAAAAAAAGAACCTATTAAAAAAGAAATAGCTCAAACAAAAACAGAAGAAAAAAAATCAACTAGAGATCTAGGTGAAAGCTCATCATCTGATATGTCAAAGGGATACTTTGTTCAAATAGGTGCTTTTTCAAAAAAACCTTCTGACAGTTATATTAATACAATTAGAAGTGAGAAATTTAAATATAAAATTTATCAAACAGAAATAAAAGGAACTTTATATAACAAAGTTTTAATAGGACCTTACTCTTCTAGAGCAGCAGCAAATCAAGATATGGATGCTATAAAAGAAAAATTAAGTGTTACAAATGCTTTTATTGTTAAATTCTAAAAGTGATTTAGTATGAATTTTTATAGTAAAGAACTTTTTTTAGATCAATTTACTCCTGTTTCGATTTATGAAAAAGTGAAATCATTATATACTAATGAAATCACTTTTTTATTTGAAAGTACAATCAACTCAAGCGATGGAAATTATTCTTATATCATAATTGGTGCTAGAGAGCGAGTTTGGTATGAGAATAACACTTGTTTTTATAAAAATGAAAAAGGTATTACTGAAGTCGTAGAATCAAATCCTTTAAAATTTTTAAAAAGATATTACAAAAATTTTGATAAACAAACATATAAAGATAAATCAGAAGAGTTAGGTATTGGATTAATAGATGGGTTTATTGGAAATGTTGGTTATGATATTGGGAAAGAGTTTGAAGCAAAATTAAAAGAATCTATGAACAATTTAGTTGACCAATTAAATATTCCTGACTTGGATTTAATTAGACCAAATATTATTTTAGGTTTTTCTCATAAAACTTCAAAACTAGTAATGGTAACTTCAGTTGATTCAAAAAAAGAAGAGTTAAATAAAATAGAAGATATTTTATTTACTACTTATACTTATTCACCTTTAAAAAAAGCAACTATTTTAGATGATGGAAAATTTAACTTTACAAAAGAAGAATTTTTCAATATGGTTGCTGTTTCAAAAGAGAAAATAAAAGCAGGTGATGTATTTCAAATACTTATGTCAAATAGATTTATCCAAAAAGCAAAAGTTGATCACTTGAGTTTTTATAGAGCACTAAGAAGTAAAAATCCAAGTCCTTATCTATTTTTATTAGAATTTGAAAAATTCACAATTGCTGGAAGTTCTCCGGAAGTTATGATTAGACTAGTAGATGGTCACTTACTTTTAAGACCAATTGCAGGTACACGAAAAAGAGGTAAAACTCTTGAAAAAGATATAGCAATGGAAATTGAATTAATCAATGACACTAAAGAAAGAGCAGAACATCTAATGCTTGTAGATTTAGGAAGAAATGATGTAGGACGAGTTGCAAAGCCAGGAACTGTAAAAGTTACTGACTTAATGAGAGTTGAGAGATATTCTCATGTTATGCATATAGTTTCCGATGTGGAAGCTGTGATTGATGATAAATATGACATGTTTGATTTATTTGCAGCTACATTTACAGCAGGAACTATGACTGGAGCTCCAAAAATCAAAGCAATGGAATTAATAGCTCAAATAGAAGGTATAAAAAGAAACTTTTACTCAGGAAGTATTGCTTACTTTGGTTTTGATGGAAATATGGATTCTGCAATTACAATTAGAACTACAATGCTAACTGAAGATACTGTGATTTTTCAAGCAGGTGCAGGAATTGTTGCTGACTCAAATTCAGAAGATGAATACCTTGAAGTTCATAATAAACTTGCTGCAAATATTGCAACACTTAAAGATTTATCTTAAATTTAAACACCAACAAAAAGAGTTCCTTTATTAAATATTGGCTATGATTTCACTCATGAAAGCCCAATATTAAAGGATGAATTTTGTTACTTGGTGTAAATATCGACCACATTGCAGTTTTGCGAGAAGCTAGAAAAATAAACGACCCAAATCCCCTTGATGCCCTTGGTATTTGTAAACTTGCAGGTGCTGATCAAATCACTATTCACTTAAGAGAAGATAGAAGACATATTCATGATAATGATGCCATTACTATTATTAAACACTCATCATTGCCTGTAAACTTAGAGTGTTCAATTAATCCTGAAATTATTGATATTGTTTGTAAACTTAAACCTGCACGTGCGACTTTAGTTCCTGAAAATAGAAATGAAGTAACAACAGAAGGTGGCCTTGATGTAAAAGGTAATTTTGAAAAACTTCAAAAAGCAATTGATAAACTTCATGCTAATGAAATTGAAGTTTCATTATTTATTGATCCTAAAAATGAAATAATTGAATTATCTAGCCAACTTGAAGTAGAATGGATAGAGCTTCATACAGGAACTTTTGCAAATGTTTATGCAATGCTTTATACAAACCTATCACAAACACATCACACAATAAAAGAGTTGGAATTAAGTAAAGTTGAACTAAAAAGCAAATTAGAAAAATCAATAAAAGAGATAGAATCATCATCAAAATTTGCTAAAAAACTAAATCTTAAAATAGCTGCAGGTCATGGTTTAAACTATCAAAATGTAATATTAATCTCTAAAATTCCTGAAATTATAGAGTTAAATATTGGACAAAGTATTATTGCTAGGTCTGTTTTTATAGGTTTAGAAAAAGCAATAGTTGATATGAAAGAGTTAATAAAAAATGATTGAAAAAAAACCCAAAATAGCAATAAGTATTGGTGATTTAAATGGTATTGGTATTGAAATTGCATTAAAGTGCCATGAAAAAATATCAAAAATTTGTACTCCAATTTATTGTATTAATAATAAAATGTTAAAACTTGCATCAAAAGAATTAAATATAGAAATTCCAAATGATTTTGAAATTTTTAAAACTAAAGGTGAGTTTGAAATTAAACCAGGAAATGTTTCAAAAAAATCTGGAAAATATTCTTATGATTCATTTATGGATGCAATAAATCTTGCAAAAAATAATGAAGTAGATGCTATTTGTACCCTTCCTATAAATAAAGAAGCTTGGAATAAAGCAAATATAAAATATAAAGGCCATACAGAAGTTCTAAGAGATTTTTTTGGTAAAAATGCAATAATGATGCTTGGATGTAAAAAAATGTTTGTAGGCTTATTTACAGAGCATATTCCCCTTAAAAAAGTTGCAAAAAAAATTAAAGAAGAATACCTTACTACTTTTTTGATTGATTTTTATAAAAATGTTAAAAATGATAATATAGGTGTTCTGGGATTAAATCCACATGCAAGTGATAATGGCGTTTTAGGAGATGAAGAAGTAGAAATTTTTAAAGCAATAAAAAAAGCAAACAAAGCTTTAGAAAATAATATTTTTAAAGGGCCATTGGTTCCAGATACTGCATTTTCACCACTTTCAAGAAAAAACTATAAATATTTTGTAGCTATGTATCATGATCAAGGATTAGCTCCATTAAAAGCTTTATATTTTGATCAAAGCATAAATGTAAGTTTAAACCTTCCAATAATAAGAACTTCTGTTGACCATGGAACTGCTTTTAATATTGCATACAAAAATGAAAAAATTAACACTAAAAGTTATGTAAATGCAATCAAAGAAGCAATTATTTTAATCTCAAATAAAAAATGAAAAGCTTAGAGGCTTGTTATGAAATTAATTTTTCAAAAATTAATTTCATAGAGCGAAAAATAAAAATAAAAAATCCAAGAACTATAATAAGTGGTGCTTCCAAAACTGGTAAAAGCTACTTGATTTATGATTTTCTATCGGGATTTAAAGTAAAAGATTACATATACATAGATTTATTAGATTTAAGAAATGATATTAATGAAATATCTCAAAATTTAGCAAAATTTATTAAAATGAATGAAATAACTGTCCTAGTAATAGAAAATTATAATTTCCAATTTGAACTTCCTTCTTGTGAATATATAATTATTTCTATGATTAAACCAGATAAAATTAAAGGTTTTAAAAATTTAATAATTGGAGCATTAGATTTTGAAGAATATTTATTACATGATAATAAACATCAAAATATTACTCAAAGTTTTAATAGTTTTTTAAAATTTGGGAATTTACCTGAATTAATAAATATAGATGAATATAAAAAAATTCAACGTTTACAAGAAATTATATATCTTCAATGTAAAGATGAAACTGAATATGAGATTTTTAAGATTTTAATTGAAAATATTGATGAAAAAAAATCACTATTTCAACTTTTTAATACTTTAAAATTAAAATTTAAAATTTCAAAAGATAAATTTTATGAAATTTGCAAATTCTATGAAAATAATAAATCTATTTATTTTCTACAAAAATACAATCAAGAAAAAGCAACTAAAAAAATATATTCTTATAATCATTCATTTTTTAATGCTGTTTCATATACAAAAAAGTTTAAAAATGAATTTTCAAACTTGGTTTTTTTGGAATTGATAAATAAATTTGATGATATTTATTATCTGGATTCTATTGATTTTTATATTCCATCAAAAAATATTGCAATAGTTCCTATTCCATTTTTTAACACTTTTTTAACAAGTAATTTAGTAAAAAAGATTATAAAAAATGCACAAGAATTAAATATCAGTGAAGTAAATATTATTTCAATTTCAAATAATGAAAAAATTTCTGATTCAAAATTAAAAATAAATGTCATACCATTTTATGAATGGGCGTTAAGCTAAGTATTTGTTAATTATTTTTTAGGTAAAATCCAAAAATTATAGAAGGATATACATATGAATAAAAGAGTACTTGTTAAATTTTCTGGTGAAGCACTAGCTGGTGTTGAAGGTTATGGTATTGATACTCAAATATTGGATTATATTGCTGAAGAGATAAAAAGCCTAGTTGAGAACGGAATCGAAGTTGGTATCGTAATTGGTGGAGGAAATATAATCAGGGGAGTAACAGCTGCTGCTGATGGTGTTATTAAAAGAACAAGTGCCGATTATATGGGAATGTTAGGAACAGTAATAAATGGTATTGCTATGCAGGAAGCCCTAGAATACAAAGGTTTAAGTGCTAGATTACAAACTGCTATTAAAATGGAACAAATTGCTGAACCATTTATAGTAAGAAAAGCTGTTAGACATTTAGAAAAAGGTAGAGTTGTTATATTTGGTGCAGGAACAGGAAATCCATATTTTACAACAGATACAGGAGCAACATTAAGAGCAACAGAAATTGGTGCTTCTATGTTAATAAAAGCTACTAAAGTAGATGGAGTTTATGATAAAGATCCTATGAAGTTTAGTGATGCAGTTAAATTTGACACTTTATCTTATGATAGAGCGTTAGAAGATCATATTAAAGTGATGGATGATACAGCAATTGCATTAGCAAAAGACAATAAACTTCCAATAGTTGTAGCAAATATGAATGAAAAAGGGAACTTACTAGCAATCATTAAAGGTGATTATAGTAAATGTTCAATAGTAAAATAAATTTAAATAGATTAATTAAATAGCAAAAGGAACAATATTATGATGAGATTAGAAGAAAGAATATCAAAAGCTTTAAAACAAGTAGATAATGATAGATATGTATTAGCAATTGCTGTTGGTCAAAGAGCTGATGAATTAAGTAAAGGTGCAAAACCTTTATTAGAATTAAATACTCAAAAAATGAAATATACTGATATTGCAATTGATGAAATCGCAAGTGGTTTATTAAAAATCGAAGGTTTTGTAGATAGAAAATAAAGATAAGTTTTAAAACTTATCTTTAGGTCTTACATATTATGGATCCATTTATCAAAGAAATTCAACATATAAATAATGTTGATGACGCTATTAATAAACTTAAAAGTCAAACTGACATATCACCCAAATTATACGAAATTATAAATTTTATTATAGAAGCCCACGAAGGTCAATATAGAAAAAGTGGAGAGCCATACTGTGTTCATCCTATATTAGTTGCCTGTATAACAGCCCACTTTTCAAAAGATGAAGCAATAATTGCAACTGCCCTACTTCATGATGTTGTTGAAGATACAAATTTCTCATTACAATATGTTCAGGATAAATGGGGAAATGATATTGCCCATATGGTTGATGGTCTTACAAAAATTGTTGAAATTAGAGAGCATGAATTTATAGCTTCTGATGAACAAAGTAATACAAAAACAATCTCTTCTGCACTTACCTTTAGAAAAATGCTTATTGCCTCAATTGATGATGTAAGAGTACTTGTTGTAAAACTGTGTGATAGATTACACAATATGCTAACCCTTGCTGTTTTACCCCACAATAAACAAAAAAGAATTGCGGAAGAAACACTTGTTGTTTATGTACCAATTGCAAATAGATTAGGTATTTCTAAATTAAAAAACACTTTAGAAGATTTAGCTTTTTACTATATTTACCCAAATGAATATAATAAAATTGATAAATACTTAAAAGAACAAGAACATGCAATGCAGCTCACTTTTAATACTTTTATATCAACTACAAAAAATTTATTAGAAAAAAATGGTTATGATTTAAATAAAATCAAAATTTATAGTAGAATTAAACATCATTACTCAATCTATTTAAAAATGCAAAGAAAAGGTATTACAATAGATGAAGTTCTAGATTTATTTGCAATTAGAATTTTAGTTGAAGAAGATATTGATTGTTATAAAGTTTTAGGATTTATGCATTTAGAATTTAAACCTTTAATTTCAAGATTTAAAGACTATGTTGCAACTCCAAAAGAAAATGGTTACCAAACTATACATACTACTGTATTTTACAATTCAAAAATTTATGAGATTCAAATCAGATCTTTTGAAATGAACACAGTTGCAGAATTTGGGATTGCAGCCCATTGGAAATATAAAACTGGTGCTAAAAATACAACAAATTTAAATTGGTTAAAATCCTTAGAATTTTCAAATGAAAATATAGAAGAATTTTATCAAGAAACAAAAGATAATTTATATACAGAAGAGATTATAGTTTATTCACCAAAAGGAGAAGTATTTACCCTTCCTGTTGGTGCAACAGCTTATGATTTTGCCTTTGCAGTTCACACAAACATTGGTAAAAAAGCTATTGGCTGTTTTATAAATAAAATAAAAAAACCTCTATTAACAGAACTTAAAAGTACAGATATTGTGTCAATTGAGCTTTCTGATGAAATAATAGTAAGATGTTCTTGGATGGCTATGGTTAAAACTTCAAGGGCAAAAAAACAAATAAAACTTTTATGTACACATAGACAAAAAGAAATAGATGAGATTTCAGGTAAAAATATTATAAATACAGTTTTTTCAAGATATTATGAAGATGTAACAAAAATATATAGCGTAGATTCTTTATACAAAATACCACAAATATTGGATTTCTTCAAACATACTAAACAAGTAATTGAAAAAAATATAATTAATGACAATGGATTAATGACTAGATTTAAAATTTTAACTAGTAAGATTAAAGAATTTAAATTTGATAATGTCTTAATATATTCAAATTTCAGTATAAGTTCTGTATCATTTGACCATTGTTGTCATCCTAAATTTGGTGATGATATAGTCGCATTTAGAGATGGAAATGAAGCTGTTATTCATCATAAGATGTGTGATCAGGCATATGACAAAATTAAAAGTAATCAGCAAATGCTTTTTTGTAAATGGACAAAAAGTAGTGTTTACCAATATAAAATGGTAATAAGTATTCCAAATACAAAAGGTGAATTAGCAAAAGTGCTAACTTATTTAGCAGAAAATGAATTTTATATCTTAGGAATAGAATTTGGTAGACAACAGCATTCATATATTCAATACTGCGATATAGAGTTTGAAATTAATAAATCAAATATAGAAGAAGTAAGAAAAATTATAGAGAAAAAAGTAAAAGTTATAGAATTCTTTTCAAAAAAAGATGCATATACTAAATAAGTAATAAAGGTAAAAAAGATTAATGGAAAATAAAATTAGAGAAGCACTAGATGAGATCAAAAGAGGAAGCTTCGAAATTATAGATATCGAAGCCATAGAAAAACTTATTAAAAGATATTTTGAAACAGGTGAAAACTTCTATGTTAAAGCTGGTTTTGATCCAACTGCTCCTGATTTACATCTAGGTCATACAGTACTTATACAAAAACTTGCAACTTTCCAAAAGTTTGGAGGAATTGTTCAATTTTTAATTGGAGATTTTACTGCAACTATTGGTGATCCAACTGGTAAAAGTGAAACAAGAAAAGTATTAAGTGAAGAAGATGTACAAAAAAATGCAGTTTCATATAAAGATCAAGTATTTAAAATTCTTGATGAATCAAAAACACAAGTTATGTTCAATAGTAAATGGCTAAAAGAACTTGGAACTGGGGGATTAATTGCACTTGCTTCAAATTTAACAGTTGCTAGAATGATCGAGAGAGATGATTTTTCTAAAAGATTTACTTCGAATACTCCAATAGCAGTAAGTGAATTTTTATATCCTTTATTACAAGGTTATGATTCAGTTGCTATGAATACAGATATTGAACTTGGTGGGACTGACCAAAAGTTCAATTTATTAATGGGAAGAACTTTACAAAAAGCATATAATTGCAAAAAACAACAAGCAGTTCTTATGATGCCAATTCTTGAAGGTTTAGATGGTGTTCAAAAAATGTCAAAATCTTTAGGTAACTATATTGGAGTAACTGATGAAGCTTTTGATATGTTTGGAAAGATATTATCAATTTCTGACGAATTAATGTGGAGATATTTTGAACTTCTATCTGCAAAATCATTAAAAGAGATTGAAGAAATAAAAGATGGGGTTAGAAATGAAACTTTACATCCTAAAAAAGTAAAAGAGTCACTTGCTATGGAAATAGTTGAGAGATTCCATGGAAATGGAGCAGGAGAACTTGCAAAAGAAGAATTTGAAAGAGTTTTTGCAAAAAAAGATGTTCCTACGGATATGAATTCTTTTGAGTTAAATGCTCCGATTTGGATTTGTCAAGCATTAGTTGACTCAAAATTAGTTGACTCTACATCACAAGCTAGACGTGATATTAAAGCAAATGCAGTATCAATAAATCAAGAAAAAATAAGTGATGATAAATTAAATTTAGAAAAAGGTGAATACATTTTACAAAAAGGTAAAAAGAATTTCGCTAAGATAATAATAAAATAGAAAGGCTAATTTTGAAAATAGGAAAGTATGAAATTAAGCACCCAATTATTCAAGGTGGAATGGGTGTAGGAATAAGCTGGGATCAATTAGCTGGTAATGTTAGTTTAGAAGGTGGATTAGGTGTAATATCTGCTGTTGGTACAGGTTATTATAGAAATAAAAGCGAAAATGTACAAATTATCACTAAAAAAGATAAACCAAAAGATGTTGCAAATTTTTATAGTAGAGACTCTTTATTTGAAATTGTTAAAAATGCAAGAAAGATTTGTGGAGATGCTCCATTAGGATGTAATGTTCTTTATGCAATTAATGATTATGGAAGAGTAGTTCGTGATGCTTGTGAAGCTGGTGTAAATATCATAATTACAGGTGCTGGGATTCCAACTAATATGCCTGAATTTACAAAAGATTATCCAGATGTTGCATTAATACCAATTGTATCAAGTGCTAGAGCTTTAAAACTTATTTGCAAAAAATGGAAAAGATATAACAAACTTCCTGATGCTGTTATTGTTGAAGGTCCTTTAAGTGGTGGACATCAAGGGTTTACTTATGATCAATGTATGCAAGAGGAATATCAATTAGAAAATATTGTTGGACCTGTTATTGAAGAAGCTAAACAATGGGGAAATTTCCCAATTATTGCAGCAGGTGGAGTTTGGGATAAAAATGATATAGATAAATATTTAGCAATGGGTTGTTCAGGTGTACAAATGGCAACTAGATTTATTGGAACATTTGAATGTGATGCTGATGCTAAACTAAAAAATGTATTATTAAATGCTAAAGAAGAAGATATCACATTAATGAAATCACCAGTTGGATTACCTGCAAGAGGAGTTCGAACAAACTTACAATTCTCAATTGAGAATAATACTGCACCAAAAGTTCAGTGTATTTCAAATTGTGTTGCACCTTGTAATAGAGGGCATGAAGCTAAAATTGTTGGATATTGTATTGCAGATAGATTAGGTGCTGCTTATAATGGAGACGTAGATACTGGATTATTTTTCACAGGATCAAATGGTTACAGAATTAATAAAATTATTTCTGTGAAAGAGTTAATGCAAAAATTAACTATCGGAGAATAAAAATTCTTAAAAAAATTTTCATTCTAACAATATTAACACTAAATTTATTATTTGCAAATGGTGTTTTTGCTGATTTAAAACAGCAATACCGTTCTGCAAAAATGAATTATTTAAATGCACTTATAGAAAAAAATGATCAAAAGAAGATTGCAGAACTTGAAAAAATAATTCTTTTAGGAGAACAGTTAAATAAAGATGTAACTCCTGATAGAAAAAAACTAGAAATCCTGCAAAAAAGAACAGCAAGTAACAATAATACATATAGCTCAAAAAATGAAACTGTAAAGCAAAGTGAATCATCAAATTCATCTTCATCAAATAATGATTTATACTATTCAATAAAATCAGTTTATACTTCAGGAAATACAATTATTGTAGATTTTAATGTAGATATTAATGAAAAAGATATTAAATTTTTCGAATTAAATCAAAAAACTGTAAATAAAGATGTTTTTGATTTAAAAGGTTTTTTCAAAGATGCTGCTCCTACAAAATTAGCTATAAATGGTGTTGATAAAATTGCAATCGGGCAATTTAAACCTGATGTATTAAGAATTGTTTTAAATGATAAAAGAAATCTTAATACATCATATATTGTAAATAAAAGACAAGTGATTATTTCTATAAATGAAAACTCAATAAAATCTACTGAACCAACAACTGTAGTATCTGAGCAAACAAGTGTGCCAAAAGAAGTAGTAAATTCTAGTTCTCAAGAATTTATTGATACTGTAAATCCTATACGTTCTATGGAAACACAAGGCAATAAAATAATAGTTAAGTTTAATAAAAACTACTACAAAAGAGATGTTCAATTTGTAAGATATAAAAATGCTTCAAATTATGAGAATGTTTTTAATCTTAATGGTAAATACAAATATGTTAATCCCATCAAATTAAGTATTGATGGTGTTGATAAAATTATTGTTAGTGAAAATGGAAGTAATGGAGTAAAAATAAGAATAATCAATAATTATGAACAAAAAGTTGATTATGTTCTAAATGATAAAGAATTAACTATTACTACTTATCCAACAGGACAATCAAATACAAACAGTAATACTTCAACTACAAAAGCAAAAGCACCTGTACAACAACCTAGAGTTATAAATAAAACAATTGTTATAGATCCAGGACATGGCGCAGATGATGCAGGAGCAGTAGGTCCAAATAAAAGATATGAAAAAGTTATAAATTTAAATGTATCAAAAAACTTATACAATATATTAAAACAAAGAGGATATAAGGTATTTCTTACAAGAAATAGTGATACTTTTATAAAAGTTATGAATAGAACAGTTCTTGCTAATGAAAAAAATGCTGATATATTTATATCTATTCATACAAACTCTGTTCCAAAAGAAAAAGCAAATGAAGTAACAGGAATAGAAACATTCTTTTTAAGTCCTGCTAGAAATGAAAGAGCAAAAAGAGTAGCTGCAATTGAGAATAAATCAGATATTAGAGAAATGAGTAATTCATCAAAAGATGTTTTTTTAGAATCTTTAAACAGACCTAGAATTACAGCTTCACATAAACTTGCAATTGATGTACAAGCAGGATTATTACAATCAGCTAGATCTAAATATAAAGATGTAAATGACTCAGGAGTTAGAGAAGGACCATTTTGGGTTCTTGTAGGAGCTCAGATGCCTTCTATTTTAGTAGAATTAGGATATGTATCTCATCCAGTAGAAAGTAAAAGATTGTATGATAAAAATTATCAACAATCATTAGCAAATGGAATTGCTAATGGAATTGATTCTTACTTTTCAAAAAATCCTTAATCTCTTTAATTAAATTTACTTGTTTATTTTTTATTCTAGGTAAATTATTTAAAGAGAAAAACTTAGCTTGTGAATTTTCCCAAGATAAATAATTAGTTTTTAAACTATCATCTGTAAAATATTTGTCCAAATCTTCTATATTATCAGCATTAACTAACCAAACACCAATATCTTTATCTATGTTAACTTGCTCAAAATAGTTCTCAAACAATGCAGCTTCAGCATGTAATGAACTCTCTTCAAATAATTCTCTTTTAGCACACTCATATGCACTTTCGTCTTTATTCTTAGTTCCTTTTAAACATCCCCATTTGTCTTTACTTGCAACAGAAAGGCATAATAATATTTTAATACTATCATTCCTAATTAAATAAGGAACAACACCATAAGCTTTCACATGAGATCTCATATTAACCCTTTTTATGAATTGATTTTTTTATTATAAAAATATATTGAAGATATTATCCAAAGAAACATAGGCATTAATATAGAAAGTTCAGGAATAACAATTCCACCATTTGTAAATTTGAATAACATAAAAAAGAATCCCCAAACAATTAGAGTTCCAAAAATTGAAAATGATGTAAATTTACCCATATTAAAAAATCTGCTATTTAATGAAGCATATGAATAAATTAAAAGTAATAAAGGAATTATAAAAAATGGGATAACAATTTGATTATATAATACACTTCTTATTGTTTGAGTATTTATACCTTGTTGATCTAGTAATATTAAAGCAGAAATTGCATCTAATATTGAAAACTCTGTATTTCCTTCATAAACATTATCTAGAATTTTAGGTTTAAATCCATCTAAGGTATGTAAAAACTTTTCATATCTAACATCTAACTTTGAATTCTCTAAAGTAATATTTTTAGGTTTTTTAACAATTTTAACATCTACAACATACCATCTATCATTTTGGAAATATGCTTTTTGTCCAACTATAGTTTCTACTACATCCATATCATCAATTTTAAAAATATGAATATTTTCAGCTCTTTTTTCAAGTGGTAATAATTTTTCAAAATATACATAATATTCATTATATTTTAAAAAAATATCACTTTTTGAACTTGTAAAATATTGATTATTTACAATTTTTCTTTTTTGATCATATGAATAGGCTAAAGGTGTTGTTTGAAGTAAAATAAGAACTGTTAATAAAAAAATTGAAATATTAACAACTGGTCTAAAAATATCTTTTCGTGTAGCTCCTAGTGCATTAAATGCTACAAATTCATTATTTCTAATAAATATTGCAAGTGTAATAACCCATCCAAAAACTATTGATAAGGGAAGTGCTAAAGTTAATGTAAAAAAACCATTATATAAAAGATAAAGTAATTGTAAATTAGCTGATGCCGGAATACTTTTAAAATTTTGTAAGAAATCTATTCCTACAAAAAAAAGTTCCAATGATATAAGTACAATTATAAAATTCATTAAGTACTTTTTTAAAATGTATTTAGTTAATATGCTCATAATTATTTCAATGTAAATTTAGATTTTACTAGATCGATATCTTCAGTTTTAAGTGCTTCAATCGCTTGAATAGTATGATTTATTATATCTTTTAATTTGTTCATTTCTTCTTTTGAAAAATTACTTAACACATAATTTGCTACATCACCTTTGTCAGCTGGTTTTCCAATACCAATTCTAACTCTAATATACTCTTTTGTAATATGAGAATCTAGTGATCTTAAGCCATTATGTCCACCATGACCACCACCAATTTTAAACTTCACAGTTCCAAATGGTAAATCTAAATCATCATGAATTACAATTATATTTTCTAAATTTATTTTATAATACTCTTTTATTGCATGAACTGCAAGACCAGAATTATTCATAAAAGTTGTTGGTTTTGAAAAAAGGTTATAACCTGATTTTAAAAGTGTAGATTGAAAATTCGAATTATTTATATTTGAAGTTGTAAGATTTTTGGTCATCTCATCGATAACCATAAACCCTACATTGTGCCTTGTTAATTGATATTTTTCACCAATATTACCAAGACCTACAATTAAGTGCATAAATACTAATTATTTAGCTTTGATAATACCAACAACTGGTACTCTTGGATCTAAGAAACATTTAACGTTTTCAGGTAAAGTTAAATCTCTAATTAAGATATTATCACCTGTATCTAATTTAGTAACATCTAAAGTAATGTTATTTGGTAAGTCTTCATAAGTACATTTAACAGGTACTCTTTTAGTATGAATCATTAAAAGACCTTTATTTTTAAGACCTTTTGCAATACCAGTAGTTTTAACTGGAATTTTATAAGATGTAAGTACACCTGGTTGTGCAACCATTAAATCAACGTGTAATAACTCTGAAGTTAATGGACATTTTTGATATTCTTGAACTACAACTTTAATAACTGTACCATCAAGATTTACATCAAATGCTAATGTTTCTTTATTTTTTAAGAATTTAATAAATTCATTTCTTTTAAATGCTCCTGCAACGTTCTCTAAACCTTTTCCATAAATATTTGCAATTAAATATCCATTTCTTCTTAAAGTTTTTGTTGCTTGTTTTGTCATACTATCTCTAATGATACCCTCTAACATAACGATCCTTTGTGTTTTAATTTTAGGGCGTGATTATATAAAAGCTTTCCTAAATTTTTGTTTAAGTTTTTATTAATTAATTATTTAACTTTTATTAATTGAATTTTTGATAGTATAAGCACCTTAATAAAATACAAAATACAAGGTATAATCCAATGATATTACTAGATGGAAAAGCATTATCTGAAAAAATTAAAGAAGAAGTTAAAGTAGAAGTAGCACAGCTTGTAGAAGAAAAACATATAACTCCTGGACTAGCAGTTATTCTAGTTGGAAGCGATGCTGCAAGTGCAACATATGTTGCAAGTAAAGCAAAATCATGTAAAAATGCAGGTATATATTCAGTTGTTCATGAAATGCCAGATAGCATTACACAAGAAGAATTATTAGAAACTATTGAAATGATGAACAAAAATCCTAAACTTGATGGTATTTTAGTTCAATTACCACTTCCAAAACATATTGATACAACTATTGTTTTAGAAGCTATTGATCCACTAAAAGATGTAGATGGTTTCCATCCTTATAATGTAGGAAGAATGGTTTCAAATCTTGATTCTTTTTTACCAGCAACTCCTTTTGGTGTTATGAGAATGTTTGAAGAGTATGGAATAGAATTAAGTGGTAAAAATGTAGTTGTTATTGGAAGTTCTGATATTGTTGGAAAACCAATGGCTTCACTTCTAATCAATGCAAAAGCAACAGTAACTGTTTGTAATTCTAGAACAAAAGATTTAAGCTCTCATACAAAAGCTGCTGATATAGTGGTTATTGCTGTTGGTGTTCCTTATTTATTAAAAGCTGATATGATAAAAGATGGTGCAATTGTTATTGATGTTGGTATCAATAGACTTGATACTGGTAAACTTGTTGGTGATGCTGATTTTGAAGATTGCAAATCGAAATGCTCTCATATAACTCCAGTTCCAGGTGGAGTGGGACCTATGACTATTGGAATGTTATTAAAAAATACTCTAAAAGCTGCAAAATTAAGAGAAAAAAGAGAAGCCAAATAAATGTTAAGTAAATTGTATAGATGGTCCTCTTCATGGACAGGAACTATCATAATTGTTCTAACTATTATATTTTTTATTGCTCAAGCATTTGTGATTCCAAGTGGAAGTATGAAAAATACTCTTTTAATTGGTGATATGCTTTTTGTTAAAAAATTCTCTTATGGTATTCCAACTCCTAGAATTCCTTGGATTGAAGTTAAAGTTTTACCTGACTTTAATGACAATGGACATTTAATAGAAGGTCCAAGACCACAAAGAGGTGATATTGTTGTTTTTAGATACCCTAAAAATGAATCTATTCATTATGTAAAAAGAGCAGTTGCAACAGGTGGTGATATCGTTGCACTAAAAGATAAACACCTTTTACTTCATCCAAAAGAAGGTAATGAGTTTGTAAAAGCAAACTATCCAAAAGAAAGTATTATTGAAGTGGGAGATAAACTTTGGGTTGTAGATCCATATAAAAAAGATCATCCAGGAATTCACAATGATGAAAATGTTATTGATAACAACTTAAATCCTAGTGAGTTATTTAATATGATGCCAATTATAGTTCCTGAAGATGAAACATTTATGATGGGTGACAATAGAGATCACTCAAATGATTCAAGATTTTGGGGAACTGTTCCTTATAAATTTATAGTTGGGAAACCTTGGTTTATTTATTTCTCATGGAGTGAAGACAAAGAAATTAGATGGGATAGAGTTTTAAAAACTGTTGAAACTTTAGAAGAAACAGTTGACTTTGATAAATTACAAATTGAACAACAAGAAGGGATTTATTAATGAAATATTTTATTGGTGCAGATCATGCAGGTATTGATATAAAAGCTTATGTAAAAGAACTTTTTGAAGAACGTGGTCACGAAGTAGTTGATTTAGGGCCTTTTAGTAAAGATAGAGTTGATTATCCTGATTATGCTGCAAAAGTTTGTAATAAAGTTCTAGAAAATGAAGGAACAATGGGTATTTTAATTTGTGGTTCAGGACTTGGAATGAGTATGTCTGCAAATAAATTTGATGGAATTAGAGCAGCACTTTGTCATAATGAATATAGTGCAAGAATGGCTAGAAAACACAACGATGCAAATGTTATTTGCTTAGGTGAGAGAGTTTCTGGTTATGGAATGATTGAAGCTATCATAAAAGCATGGGATAAAGCAGAGTTCGAAGGTGGAAGACACACTGGACGAGTTGAAAAAATCAACGCTTTAGGAAAAATGGGAAGCTGTAGAGCATAGGTTTTAAACCTATGCTTTTCCTAGTAAATATAAAATAAATTGATATATCTTATATTATCAGATATAATTCTTATAGATTAAAACTATTAAAAGGATATATTATGACTACTTATGGTGTTACAGATATTCAAAATAAACCATCACTAATAAAAGCTATAGATATTGCTAAAATTATAGATAAAAGAAAACATATAACATTAGGATATTTTATTTCTTCAAAATATGAAGATATTATTAAACCAATAATTGAAAAAATTGATAGAGAAGAAAAAGTAGCAAAATTAAATAAATTAAAACAACATCAAGATTTAGAGTTTGCAGAACTTGGAGTTGATGATGGAATTAAATAGAGGCGATATTGTAATTGTAAATCTATATCCAAAAAAAGGTGATGAAGTTGGGAAAATTAGACCAGCTGTAATTATTTCAGGTAATGATGAAAATTCTATTTTAGATACAGTTATACTTATGCCTCTTTCAACCGACTTAATTGATGATATGTTTCCATATAGAATAAGAATAAAAAAAAGAGATCATTTAAAGCAAGATTCTGATATCTTAATTAATCAAATACGAACTCTATCGAAAGTAAGAATCAAAGAAAAAATAGGAAAAATTACATCTCAAGAGTATGATTTACTAATAGAAGCCCTTTGTAAGAATTTTAGATAATTTTTTTACATTCTTAAAAGCAAATATTTTTATACATCAAATAACCATTACAATCTGCATAATAATCTTTTAAAACTTTTTTAATTTCAAAACCATATTTTTTATATAAATTTATTGCTGTTTCATTTGAAACTTTTACTTCTAAAGAAAAATCCTTATCTTTTAAATTTTCAAAGCTATATTCCATAAGTTTTTTAGCTAAGCCTCTATTTTGAAAACTATTTCCAATGGCAAGAGAGTAGAGCCTATAATATTTTTTTCTTTTTAACCACAAAATATATCCAGCTGCTACTCCATCTATTTCTATTTTATATAATTCATTATTTAAAATATGATATTTAATTGAACTTTTACTCATTGAAAATGGATCATTTAAAAAAACTTCTCTTTCTATATCATAAAGAGAAGTTAGATCTTCTAAATTTGCTGCTCTTATCATTTTTGATAAATCGTATATTTTGGAACTAATTTTTTTGGTCTATATGACATTTTTACTTTTTTTAGATTTTCAAATCCCATATCATCACCAACATTTATATACTCAACTGCATATTTATCTTTTAATATTTTGGTAAATTCTCTAAATATAAATTGAGCACAGCCAAGTACTTCAAAATCTGTTTTTTCTATAATTACACTTGCTGTGTGTTCATTTATTTTTTCACCTACTGTGAAACCTTTTACTTCATCATCTATATAAATAACAAGACCTATAATATCTAAATTATTATAGTCATTCATAAGTCTTTTTATTGCAAATCTTTCAAAATAAATACCATCCATAAAAACCTCTACTTCTTCTTTTGGCATATAAGTTGTTCTATCTCTTACCCATTTATTAAATAGTGCCATTACAGCACTTCCATGTTTTTCTTTATCAAGAATTTCAATTTTATGATTTGGATATACGTTTCTGAATCTATTTATTTCATTTCTTTTTGATTTATAAGAGTCACCTTTTAAATCTATTAAGTCATCAACCTTATAAATATAATCTACAAGCTTTTTTTCAATTATAAAATCTTTTAGCATTTCATAAACTAAAGTACCCTCTTCTAAATAATCAACAAATCCTTCAAGTAATTCTTCATGAACATATTCTATTTTTGAATAGTTTCTATTACTATTATGTGAATTCATAATTTCAAAACATTGAATCATAGCATCGTAAGTATTCTCTTTTTTACCAATTGGAGGTAAAAGCATTGTTAATTCACCTGAGTTTAAAATAAACAAACAAAAAGTTTCATTTACTATTGTAAAAAATCCAGTTGCAGTTGAAAGCCAAATATAATTTCCCGCAAAAGTATAATCACTAACATCTACATTTATTAATTTTAAGTATTCATCCATAATTGATTTTGCTTTTAAATCAAAGTGCTTTAATGTGTAATTACTTATTGTCAAAGTTGACATTTTTTTTATTCCTTAAAAAATTTTCGAAATTATACATCTGTTTTTTGTTTTTGCATCAACAAATTTTTAATTTTATTATAAGTGCCTATTTATCAATATTATGTGATAATCAAAGAAAATGTAAAAGGCATATATATGAGTGATTGGCAAGTTTATTTGATGATGTTTGTAATTGTATCTTTGATGTTACTTGGTAAAAAAATGATGTTTTTTGATGACTCAGAAAAAGATAAGAAAAATCTAAAAGAGCCTGCAGAACCAAAGGATAAAAATTGATAAATCCAAGAATTATAGATTACATATTTACTTCAGCTTCAATTCAAAGATGGAATGACTATCCAAGAATGGTTGAACTAGTTGAACTTGATAAACAAGCACACAAGTTTATAATTGCATATTTTATTGCCAAACTTGAAAAAGATATAAATTATACTCACTTAATAGAAGCTGGAATATTTGAATTCTTGAGACGAGTTGTTGTAACGGATATAAGACCTGATGTTTTTAGAAAAGCCTTACAAAAAAAATCAAAAGAAATTAACTCATGGGTTATATCAAAACTTACTCCTTCATTAAAAGATATAGATAATGGAAACTTTTTACAAAAATTTCAAGAGTATTTAGAGAATCCTCAAATATATAAAAAAGAGAGATTTATTCTAAAAGCTGCTTCATACTTAGCTACTAAATGGGAATTTTCAATTGTATATCAAACAAGTCAATTTTTAAATGATATTGAAGATGTTAAAAAAAGTGTAGATGAAGAAATTGAAGATTATTATGAGTTAATAGGAGTACGAAAAATTGCTCTAAATAAAAAATTAACAAAAATTATAGATTTAAGTGGAAGATTAAGATTTCAGAAAAGATGGGCACAAACACCAAGAGTTCCTGAAACTTCCGTTTTAGGGCATATGTTAACAGTTGCTATTTTTGGATATTTCTTCTCTATTGAAGTAAATGCTTGTGATAAAAGATTACAAAACAATTTTTTCACAGCCCTATTTCATGACTTACCTGAAGCCCTAACACGAGATATTATCACTCCTGTTAAATATTGTGTAGATGAGTTGTCAGACATTATAGCTGAGTATGAAATTGAAAAAATAGAAGATGATATTCTTCCAAATATTCCAGATATTTTACATGATGAATTTTCTTATATACTTGGACTTTATGATGGTGTAAAAGAAGAGTTTGAAAATAAGATTTATGAAGATAAAATTCAAATTGTAGAAGATGTATCAAAATATAATTCAGATAGATACAATGCAATAGATGGACTTGCATTAAAACAATGTGATAAATTATCAGCATTTGTTGAAGCTAGTTTGTCTATATCACATGGAATAAAATCAAAAGAATTAATAAGTGGGAAAAAAGAGATTTTAAAAGGTTTAAAAACAGTTCAAGGAATTGATTTCAAAGCCATAGCTACACAAATTGACTATGAATTTGGAACAACTGGACAAACTCAAGTTCGAATGGAGTTTGATTAAAATATAGCTTAAAAGCTATATTTTAAATTTACATATCCATATCTTCCTGGGTCATTGAATAATACTCTTTCAGAACTAACTGTTGCATATGTAATATCTTGATAAGTATTTGTTGAGTTATATACTTTGTCAAATAAATTATCTAACCCAAGAGTTAAACCAATATTTTTATGTAATTGATTTGTATATTTTAGGTTAAATACAGCATACCCTGATAATTCTTGTTCTTTTGCACTTGAATCATAACTATCCCAGCTATCAACAGCTACAACTTCTGCTGTATATTTTGCTTTTGCTTGCTCATAATTAAATGCTAAATTTGCTTTTAATGGTGGAATCTCAGCTAAATCTTTATCTGTGTAATCACCATCTTTTTTACCTCTTTGGTAAGCCATTCCATAATCAAGTGAGAAATTTTCTGTCATAAAATAGAATCCAGAAATATCTAAACCGTAGATTTTAGCATCAAGGTTTTCAAATTTACTTGTTGCTGATGTAGTACTAGAATTATAGATATAATCTTTCAACACAGAATAAAAAAGTTTTGGTCTAATATTAAAGGCCCCAATTGTTTTATCAAATCCTAAATCTATTTCATAATTTTGTGTTTGATCTAAATCTGAATTACCATAAGTAGAATCATAAAGTTCTCTAGCATCAGGAACTCTAGCAGATTTTCCAATTCCTGCAAAATATTTCATATTTTCATCTACATTATAAATACCAAAAACATTTGCATTTAAAGCAGCATATTTCTTATCATCATTTGAAACACTTGATGAATCAACATCAGAATAATCATATCTTGAAGCAAATTCTAAATCTAATTTACCAAATGATTTTTCTACTTTTGCAAAAATAGCTTTATTTGTTGTATCCGTTGAAGCTAAACTTATCGTAGAAGCACCAGCAATACCTGTAGCAATATTTGTAGAATATTTTTTTCCGCTCCAGTTTCTAACACTTGTATCTAATCCAACTGTCACTAAAGAATCAGCAACTTCCATACTATTTTTTAATTTTGTTCCCCAAATAGATGTTTTATAAAATGCTGTCATATAATTTGTTGCACCATTAGTTCTAAGTTTTGTACTCATAGGATGGTCAACATTTGAATAATAATAATCTAGATTTAATTCTTTTGAAAAACTTGTTAAATTTCTAGCTGTATATCCAACTGTATAAATATTTGAATCATCATAATCAGCATCCATAGTTCCTGTTGGATATAAAACACCATCACTTCTATTTCCTGTATAAGATAGTTTTATTTCAGAATCATCATTAATATTAAACTGACCTTTTGTTAAAAGTGTTTTTTTCTCATATGCATCTACACTAGGATTAATATATCGATTAGCGCTTGACATTCCACTTAAAACTTGTTGTTCAGAAAAATTATTTCCATTTCCATCTTTATATTGATCACTAGTTTCTGTTGAAGTAGAAACCAATAATTTAAATCTATCTGTTCCACCACTTACAGTCGCACTAGCTTTTCTGTAACCAAAACTTCCAGCTCCTAGATTTACTTCTGCATGTACGTCTTTTGTTGGTTCTTTTGTCTCTACTTTTACAAGACCACTTAATGTTCCAAAATTTTCAACATCATAAGGACCTTCGATTACTTTTACATTTTTAACATTATTTGATAAAACATGAGAAGTTGCAGGATCCATTCTATTTGGACAGGCTCCATAGATTTTTGCTTCATCTAGGATTATGTTGATATTATCTTTTTTTTGCCCTCTTAAAATAATATCATTTGCAATTCCACTTCTTCTCACAATTGATACAGAAGGGACATTTTTACTTAGAGACTCAGCTAAATCTCCACTTTTTATTTGCTCATTACTTACATCTTTTACTATCTTTGAATTCGCAGTTTCAACGATACTTATTGTTTCTAAATTTTGAACTTCATTTGCACTTAGTATAACAGCCGTAGTTATAAGTGATAAAGAGATGATTTTCTTCATAAATTTTACCTTGTATTAATAAATTTATGAATTATCTCCAAGGGCTGTTAATTATTTGTTAATTCTTATTTAATTTTGTTAACTATTAGAAATTCTTATAAATATAATCTTTACATTCTTTTATTTCATCTTTTATCTTTTCATTTTCCCAATTATAAAGTTTACCCATTTCACTACATACAGTTTCAACACAATCTAACGCAGCTTTTTTATTTATAAAACAAAGGCCTGTTCTTCTTACTAAAAAATCTATAGGCTTTTTAACAAATTCATACTCTAAACAATATATAATTTCAGCTTTTAAATATGGTAGTTTTTCATTGATTAACTCAAAATTATTAAGTTCATTTGCTATATTTAATACTATTGTTGCACTATTGCCATAAAGTGTTATTAAAGATTGTTTTGTTTCTTGTGTAATTGGATAAAAACTTATTAGCTTTTCTAATTTTGAGTATTTTATATCATTTGAAAATAATTTATAATGTTTTGTTTGGCATGTTTTTCTTTTCTCTAAATAATTTTTTTCGAATAAAAAATCCATTAAATCTTCAGCCATTTTTCTATAAGTTGTCCATTTTCCACCTGCAATTGACACTAAGCCATTTTTAGAAATTTTTATAACATATTCTCTAACTATTTGTTCTGTTTTATTTTTAGTGTTACTTTTTATAAGTGGTCTTATTCCACTCCAAGCAGATAAAATATCATCTTTTTTTAAAGATTTAATAAAATACTTATTTACTTCATTTAATAAATATTCTATTTCTTCATCTTTTGCATTTATATTTTCATCATAAATACACTTATTATCTGTTGTTCCTATTAAGCAATGATTTAAATAAGGTAGTATAAAAATAATTCTTCCATCACTAGTATTTGGTATTAACAAGGCTTCATCTGAAAATAAAAAGTCTTTTGAAATAACTATATGAACTCCACTACTTAGAGCTAAAATTTCTTTTGAATCTTTATCATCTAAAACTCGCATATTATCTACATTTGCTCCTGTTGCATTTATTATGCAAGAGCAGCCTATTTCATAAGTTTTATTTTCTGTTTTATCGAAATATCTAACACCACTTATTTTTTGATTTTCATAATATAAAAACTCTATAACTTCACAATAATTTTTTGCAATTGCACCTTCTTTAACTGATGATTGAATCAAGGCAATAACCATTTTACTATCTAAAAAACTTCCATCATAAAAAGATAAACATCCTTTTAAACTCTTTTTCTTTAAATTTGGGAAATATAAAGAACTTAATACATTATTTATAAAAGAGTTATTTCCTATATTTTTTTTACCAGCTATTATTTTATAGAGTAAAAGTCCAATCCAAGTATAGAAAAAATTTATATACGAAAAAATAGGAATATTTATTTTGATTTTTTTTGATAATAAAGAAGCATTCTTTAAAAAAACATACCTTTCTTCTAATCCCTCTTTTACTAAATCATATTGAGCTTTATCAAGATCTTTAATAGCCTTTTCAAGATATCTTACTCCTCCATGAACCAATTTCGAACTTTTAGAGCTAGAACCACTTGCAAAATCATTTTTTTCTAATAATATAGCTTTATAACCTCTAAGGGTTGCATCAAGTAAAATACCACTTCCAACAGCTCCACCACCAATAATCACAATATCATAATTTTTTTGATTCAATTGCATAATTCAGCCTTTTTATAAGGTATTTAATAAAAGCTTTTTGTTAAGCTAGGATATAATAAAAATAAATAAAAAGGAATAAAATGCAAATAATTTTTGGTATCGCTATTTTTATTATCATAGTAACACTTATACTTTATAAAGTTAATAATCAATTTGAAAAAAAAGAATTCATAATTCTTCTAGTGATTATTCTAATAACTTCAATTGCGTACATATCTTATGAAAATAAACAAGAAGAGTTTTTTCCAAATATGTTTAAAGAAAAATATGAAAAAGAAAAAAATATCACCATAAATGAATTAACTTCAGAATTACAAAATAATAAAGTAGTAAGTTCAAAAACAAAATTTATTTATAAATTTACATATATTATAAGTAAAGAAAATAAAGAATTTTTATGTACAGTTTCAAATGTGGAGATAAATAAAATAGAGGATAGCTATATCTTCAAAAACTTTAAAGACTTAAAAGAAGAGTGTTATCAAAGATAAACTCTTCTTTACTCTATTTATTTACGCAGGTTTAAAAGACTTTTTAGTCTTACAAACTTGTGGAAACAAACAGTTATCACACTCAGGTTTCACAGCTTTACAAATATATCTTCCAAATAAAACCATTGCTTGATGAAAAATATGTAAATCATGCCCTTTTAGTTTTTTAACCAAATCAGCCTCTGTTATATCTACTGTTTTTCCATCACTTAAGCCCAATCTATGGGAAACTCTAAATACATGAGTATCTACAGCCATAAGATTTGCACCTTCAAACTCAATCATAAAAACATTTGCAGTTTTATTTCCAACCCCTGCTAGTTTCATAAGTTTTTTTTGATCATGGGGAATTTCACCATCATAATCACTTAGTACACTTTGGGCCATTTTGATAATATTTTTTGCTTTATTATTAAAAAAAGAACAAGTTTTTAAAAGCTCTTTTACATCTTCAAGCTCAGCCACTGCCAATTCTCTTACACTTGGATATTTAAGAAAAAGTGCTGGAGTTATAATATTTACTCTTTTATCAGTACATTGAGCTGAAAGTATGATGGCGATTAATAACTCATAATCATTTCTATAACTTAGCTCTGTAACTGCATCACTGTATTTTTCGACAAATGCTTGTTTTATGATTTCTATATCTGCTTTTGTTGCTTTTTTCATATCTGTTTAACCTTAGCAATTTCATCTCTTAGTCTAATAGCCTCTTCAAAATTTAAGTCTTGGGCCGCTTTTTTCATCTGCCTATTTAGCTCTATTAAAATTTTCTTTCTTTCACTTGCTGGCATTTTTTCTAGCTTATCTTTTTTCCATGCAACATCATCATACTCTTCTAGTTTTAGATTTTGGTCTAGTTTTCTTTTTGTTGATTTTGGAGTAATTCCATGAAGAGTATTATGATCTTCTTGAATTTTTCTTCTTCTATTTGTTTCATCAATTGCAAACTGCATTGAAGCTGTGATTTTTTTTGCAAATAAAATAACTCTTCCATTTTCATTTCTTGCAGCTCGGCCAATTGTTTGAATAAGTGAAGTTTTACTTCTTAAAAATCCTTCCTTATCTGCATCTAAAATAGCTACAAGTGAAGTTTCTGGAATATCCAAACCTTCTCTTAGAAGATTGATTCCAATAAGTACATCAAAGGTTCCAAGTCTTAATTCTCGAATTATTTGATTTCTTTCAATGGCGTCTATTTCACTATGCATATATTTTACTTTTATTCCTAAGTCTGCATAATAAGAAGCCAGCTCTTCTGCCATCTTTTTAGTTAGAACCGTAACTAATACTCTTTCATCACGAGCAACTGTTTTTTTGATTTCATCGTGAAGTTTTTCCACTTGAAATTCGCTATCAACTACATCAATTATAGGGTCAAGAAGTCCTGTTGGACGAATGATTTGTTCTGCCACAACTGAGCTCATATTTAATTCAAGTTCATTAGGAGTTGCACTTACAAATACAAAATGAGGAGCTTTTTTTATGAACTCATCAAATTTAAGCGGACGATTATCCAAAGCACTTGGAAGTCTAAATCCATAATCAACCAATACCTCTTTTCTGCTTCTATCAGCTGCGTGCATTCCTCTAAATTGAGATAGTGATACATGAGATTCATCAACTACTAATAAAAAATCTTTCCCCATTTGTTCAAAATAGTTTAAAAGTGAATATGGAGTTTCTCCAGGTTTTTGACCTGTTAAATGCCTTGCATAATTCTCTATTCCCTTGCACATTCCTGTGCCTTCTATCATCTCTAAATCAAACTCTACTCTTTGTTTTAGCCTTTGATATTCTACTAATTTTTGCTCTTTTGTAAAATAATCCAATCTTTCATCTAACTCTTCTTCTATTTGTTTTACGGCATTTGCAAGTTTATCATTTGAAACAACAAAGGGATTAACAGAATAAATAATCACTTCATTTAAATCTTTTGTTTTATTATTTGTTATATATTCATGTTTTGAGATAGATTCAACCTCATCACCAAAAAACTCAACTCTAATAAATTCATCTTCATAATAAGCAGGAAAGATATCTATAACATCTCCATTTACTCTAAAATCTGCCCTATCAAAAAACTTATCATTTCTTTTATAACCCATTTCCACAAGTTTTAATAAAAACTGTTTTTGAGAATATTCAAAACCAACTTCAACACGCTGAACCATGGCTTTGTATTCTTCTGGATTTCCTAAACCATAGTTAGCTGAAACAGAAGCTATTACAATAACATCATCAAAAGATAAAAGTGAAGCCGTAGCACTAAGTCTTAATCTTTCTAACTCTTCATTTATAGATGAATCTTTTTCAATAAACAAATCAGATCTTGGAATATAAGCCTCAGGTTGATAATAATCATAATAAGAGATAAAATATTCAACATGATTGTTTGGGAAAAACTGTTTAAATTCTGAGTATAACTGAGCTGCTAAAGTTTTATTGTGAGTCATAATCAAAGTTGGTTTTTGAGTTGCTTCAATTACTTTTGCAATTGTATATGTTTTTCCACTTCCTGTTACTCCTAAAAGAGTATTATATTGATTTCCTGCATTTATAGAATCACTTAAAGCTTTTATGGCAACAGGTTGATCTCCAGCTGGTTCATAATCACTTACTACTTCAAACTTTGCTATTGGATCTCCTTTAATTTAATTATTGTACATAATTTCATATAAGATAATTGAAACATCTCTAACAGACCAAATAACGTCTTTACTTAGACTATCTCTATCTTGTTGTATATTTACATTATCTATATATTTCTTAATGATTCTTTTTATTTCATGATCAATTTGAGAATAATTTAAATCTAAGATATTTTCATGAAATATTTTTTCATTTGTATTTACACCTATTAGTCTATTCTTTCCTTTTAGAAAACTCAAAAGAATCGATACTTGCCATGTATGCCATTCTATTTTATCTAATACGTTTGGCCCCTTACTTACATAATCTAAAGACTTATAAGAATCAAAAATAACTCTAGTAGCTTTTAATAAAGAGTCAGGATTCATTTGCTCTATATTTCTTGGAAGTTCGATTTTCTCTAATTCAATTTCATTCATACCATTGGGTTTTAATTGTTTGTTTTCTTTGATATTTTTATTAATTGATAATAAATAAACTATTATAACTATTAATAAAATAATTATTATAATAAAACCAATTAAAGTTATACTCATATAGATTCTCCTATGAAGTCTAAATTTTTAATTATTATGTATTGTTCTTGACAACAAAGAGATGGGATATTTATATATTTTTTCTCTTTAATGTAAAAAGTTTCACCTTGATGATAATGCCCTTCTATTACTATATCTGTGTTATAATTCTCTAATCTTTTTTCAACTAATTTTTTAAAATTATTTATTTTGTGACATATATTCTTTTTCACTAAACTAGCTTCAATTTTTTTTGAAATAAAAAAGTTTATATCAATAAAATTCATAAATTGCAAAAAAATACTGTTTCTAATAAATTTACAATATAAATCATATTTCCAATTTATAAAATTATCTCCATGGGAAATACTTACTGTTTTATTATTAAGTTTTCCAAGAAGTGGTTGATTCTCTCTTTTTATTACATTGATATTGGAGAAAAGAGTTTTTAGATTGTAATCATGATTTCCTTCTAAATAAATTATCTCAAGTTCTTTTGATAATTTATTTAAAAGTTCAAGTATTTCATTATTTTGTTTTATAAAATATTTACTTTCACCTGAGATAAAATCAATCATATCTCCCATCAAAAAAAGTTGAGTTGTTTTTATTTCTTTATTTTCAAGTTTTTTCAAAAATAATAAAAACTGTTTATTCTTTTGATTGTAGTGAGAATCAGCTACAAAAATAGCGCCTTGTTTTATACTAAGGTACATAGGCTATTTTTGGTATTCCTTCATATTCTTCATATCCACACATAATATTTGCATTTACCACTGCTTGAGAAGATGCACCTCTTAGTAAATTATCAATTGCGGAACTTACAAAAAGTGCTTTACCATTTTTTGCAGTAAATAAATCACAGAAGTTTGTTCCTGCAACTGATTTCACATCAACTGGTTTATTTCTAATTCTAATAAATTCATTATCTTTATATCTATTATTCAAAATTTCATTTACATCAATATCTTCTTTTAATGTGGCAAATACAGATACAAGCATTCCTCTTGTTAATGGTAATAAATGAGGAACAAAATTAATTGATACTTCTTTACCTTTTAGAATTCTTACTTTTTCAGTAATTTCTGGCATATGTCTATGTTTAAAAGGATTATAAGCATGAACATTATCATTTATTTGACAATAGTGTGTTGTATCACTTGGATTTTTTCCAGCTCCACTAACCCCTGATTTTGCATCAATAAAAATAGGAGCATCAGTATCAATATAATCAATAAATGGTAAAAGAGCCAATAAAGAAGCTGTTGGATAACATCCTGGATTTGCAATTAATTTTGCATCTTTAATATCATTTTTAAAATATTCAGGCAATCCATAAACAGCATTTTTAATATTTTCTTTATCTATGTGTTCACAATAGTGCTTCTCATAAGCTTCAAGTTCAAGTCTATAATCAGCACTTAAATCTACAACTTTTACACCTAAAGCTATTAAATCTTTTGCAAAAGCCATAGCTGTTTTATGAGGAAGTGCTAAAAATGCTAAATCAGCAACTTTTGCAACTTCACTAGCATTTGCTAACTCTACATCAATATTTATTACACTTTTTAAACAAGGATGTAAATCTTGAACATTTATATCTCCCGTTGAATTTGCAACATAAGAGATATTAAATTTTGGATGATTTATTAAAATTTTAATTAATTCTAAACCAGTGTAACCACTAGCTCCTATAATTGCTACATTCATGATAGTTCTATCTCCTTATAATACACATTTAATATCTCAAAAGTTTTAACACCACCTGGAAGAGTGGCTCTTATTTCATCACCCTCTTCTTTTCCCATAAGTTGTTTTGCTAATGGAGAATTAAAAGAAATCATTCCTTTTTCTGCATTAGACTCAACTCCTCCTACTATTGTATAAGTGAACTCTTCATCTGTTTTTAAATCAACCAAAGATACAGTTGAACCAAAACTTACTTTATTATGAGGTAGTGTTGAAGGATCTATAATCACAGCTTTTGAAATAACGGCATTTAACTCTGCTATTTGTGAGTCAATTAATCCTAATTTTTCTTTTGCTGAGTGATATTCTGCATTCTCTTTTAGATCTCCTAATTGTCTAGCTTCATCTAAAGCAATTACAGTTTCAGGTCTTTCTGTTTTTTTAAGAAACTCTAAATCTCCTGTAATTTTATTATATCCTGCTAGTGTCATTGGTTCTTTATCCATCAACATCTCCCATCATTTAATTTATGATATAATACCAAAAAATAGTAAAAGAGAAGTTTAGATGAAATATGATAGAACAAAAAAGCTGTTTGGTGAGGATGTCTTCGAAAAATTCAAAGATGTTAAACTAATACTTTTAGGAGTTGGTGGTGTTGGAAGTTTTGCATTAGATGCCTTATACAACACTGGAATTACAAATATTACTATTGTTGATTTTGATACTTATGAAGAATCAAATATGAATAGACAACTAGGAAGTCATGGTAATATTGGACGTATAAAAGTTGAAGCTTTAAAAGAAAAATATCCTGAAGTTACAGCAATTCATGTGAAAATCACACCTGAATGGATTGATAATTTTGATTTCTCATCTTATGATTATATATTAGATGCTATTGATGATGTTAAGCCAAAAGTGCACCTAATTAAAAAACATTTTACAAAAATAATAAGTACAAGTGGTGGAGCAAAAAGAATTGATCCATCTAAGATTGAATATATATCAATTTGGGATACATATAATGACCCATTTATAAAAAAAATAAGAACTGAATTAAAATCACAAGGTTTCAAAAAAAAGTTTAAAGTAATTTTTTCTTCTGAATTACCAATGTGTTTAGAAAAAGGTAGTTTTGAGGGTGTTACAGCTTCATTTGGATTAATGATGGCTTCTGTTACAGTGCAAAAATTAATCAAGAAATTCAAAAAATAACTTAAAGTTTCTTAAAGTTTAAAAGATATATAATAATTAACTTATACAAAAAGGATTCACATGAGCGGTATTAGTGGTAGTGTTGAACAAATGACTCAAGCACATTTAAGAAATGTTCAGCAATTAGCTGTATTTTACACTGGTCATAAAAATATTTACGCAATTAATATAGCAAAAGTTAAAGCTTTTATTATAACTGAAGAAGTGGCAATAAATGATACGCCAAGAGATACAAATGTAATAGCAGGAATTGCAACAATTAGAGGTGAACCTGTAACTTTAATTAATCTTGATGCATGGCTTGGACTACCTGCTCTTGAAGTGAAAGATTATAAATTAATTATATTTTGTGAATTCAATCATAAAAAAATAGGTTTTTTAGTAAAAGACATGATAGATATTGTTGAAAAAACCACTCAAGAGTTAAGACATACTGAAGAAACTAATTCTAAAATAACATATACAACTTATGTAAAAGTAAATAATAAAGATGAACTTTGTACTGTATTTAATGCTGAACAACTTTTGAGAGATATTCATTGGACAAATGATGGAGAAGATGAAGTTAGAAAATATGTAGATGCAAAACTTGAGTCTTCTAAAGTAATTTTAGCGGCTGAGGATTCAGGAGTTGCAAGGGAAGTTTTAAATAAATTCTTTAAACAAACTGGTGTAAGATTTGAAATATACTCAAATGGTGAACTTTTAATTAAAAGACTTGAAGAATTAAATCCAAATGATATTGGAATGGTACTTACAGATATAGAAATGCCAGGAACTGATGGATATCAAGTTGCTTCTTATGTAAAAAATAATAAAAAGTTTGAACATATTCCTGTGATTGTAAACTCTTCTATGACAACAGATGCAGTAAGAGGCAAAATGAATAAAATTGGTGTTGATGGATTTGTTGGGAAAACTGATATCTCTACTCTTTTTGAATTAACAAAAAGACATTTACTTCACTAAAACTGAAAAAATAAGATGAGCTAAAACTCATCTTATTTTCCTTCTATTTGCTTAACCATTCTTCAAAATATTTAATTTGACTTTCAGTTTGCATTGATGATGTTCCACCAAACGAATTTCTAGCATTCATTGAATTTCTTAAATCTAAATACATAATAATCTCTTCACTTACATCTTTTAATTCATTAGAAGCACTTCTAATCTCTTCAATATTTAGCTCACTAATATCTTTATTTAAAGAGTTTGCAGTAGCAACTACATCTTTTGTTATATAGTATGCAGTTCTAAAAGGCATATTTTGTTTTTGAACTAAAAAATCTGCTAAATCAGTTGCACTTAAATGCCCTATTTTACAAGCATTTTCCATTTTTTCTGTATTTACTATCATTGTTTTTATAACTTCATTTAAAATAGAAATTGAAATCTCAACAGTTTTTACTGAATCAAAAACACCCTCTTTATCTTCTTGAGTGTCTTTATTATAAGCAAGTGGTAAACCTTTCATAACAGTAAGAAGTGAAATAAGATTTCCATATACACGTCCAGTTTTCCCCCTTAAAAGTTCAGGAACATCTGGATTTTTCTTTTGTGGCATAATTGAACTTGTTGTTGCATATTCATCACTCATTCTTACAAATTGAAATTCATAAGATGACCATAAAATTAATTCTTCTGAGATTCTACTTATATGCATCATACAAGTAGAGATATTAAATAAGATTTCAAGTGCAAAGTCTCTATCTGAAACTGTATCCATAGCATGAATAGTTGGTGAAATAAATCCTAATTTTTGTGAAGTTGAATCTCTATTTATATTATGAGGAGTTCCTGCAAGTGCAGCACTTCCTAGGGGACAATAGTTATTTCTTTCATATGAGCTTTCAAATCTTTCAAAATCTCTTTTAAACATATTTGCATAAGCTAATAAATGATAACCAAAGTTAAGAGGCTGAGCATGCTGTAAGTGTGTCATACCTGGAATTAATGTAGTTGTATAAATTCCTGCAACATTTACAAAAGTTTCAACTAGCTCTTTTAGTTGAGCTTTAATACTTAATGATTTATCTTGAACGTAAAGTCTAAAATCAGTCGCAACTTGGTCATTTCTGCTTCTTGCTGTATGAAGTCTTTTACCTGGTTCTCCTATTATTTCAGTTAGTCTATTTTCAACAGCCATATGAATATCTTCATATGCTAGCGAAAATTTAAATTCTCCACTTTCAATTTCATTTTTTACTTGTAAAAGTCCTGTTTCAATTGCTTTTTGTTCATCTGCTGTTAAGATACCTTGCTCACAAAGCATTTGTGAGTGAGCTATTGAGCCTTTGATATCTTGAGCATAAAGCTCTTTATCAAACATAATTGAAGCATTAAACTCATCTAGTATTTGTGCATTTGTATTTTTTAAAATTTGATTGTTTTGATTTGCCATTTGGTTCCCTAAATTATAATGTACCTAAAAATTAGGCAACATTATAACACAAGTGATATTATTTAAAAGAAGAGAAATCCATAGGGTCAGTTTTTGCTATATTTGAATATTTTTTAATGGCAGTTAATGCGTTTATAAAAAAGATTATATTTGAGATTAAAAATAAAAATGAAGCCATATAAATAAGACTATTTTCAAAATAAGCTCCTATAAAAAAAAACAAAGAAAAAACATGAAAAAAGAAATGTGCTTTTATATATCTTTCTTCTATAAACTCTCTAATTGTTGGTAATTTAAAATAACCCTTTGAATTTAAATGAAACCATGCCAAAAAAGGAATAATTTTATAAACCATGCCTTGAAGTAATGAATATAAAAATCCAAAAGCAAAAACGATAGCTAAAATATAATTTGATTCAAAAATATCAAATAGCCATATAATCATAGATATTCCCAAAGCAATTAAAGAAAATTTCCAATACCATAAAGTCACATCAAAAACAGGTCTTCTTCTATTGTTTAGAGATTTTAAGGCATAAAAACAATAAGAGATAATTAATCCTACAAATAAAACTTTTAATACTAAAAAATTAATACCAAAATATAAAAATATAGTCGATACAAATAACAAAGTAAATAATATCAAAGGAGCTTTATTTTGTATAAATTTTGGAAAATCAAGTGCAACGTAAAACATAGGAATTACCTGAAAAGAAACTCCCATAATAATCAAAAGAGCAAAACCAAATAAAGCAAAAAGAATATGCATACTTAAAAAAGCATAGTGATGTTCACCTATATTTGAACTCATATGTCCTATTGCTAAATATAAACCTAAAATTAAAGTTATAAATCCAGCAAGAGAAAAAAGTTTCATAGCTTTTACGGTGCTTGTTAAAAATTCTACTTTAAATAAAAGTTTAATTGAGAAAATAAAAAAAGTTAAAAATGAAATTGCTAAAAATAATACTCCAATATGAAGCATCATTTTTATTCCAAAAATAAAAGAAAAACTCATAAATAAAGTTCCAAAAACTAAACTTGGATGAACTATATTTGCAAATAATCTAGGCTTTTTAATAATTGCACCTGCTAAAACTGGCATCATTTGTTGCATTGCTCCAAATATTATCATTGATAATATTCCAAGAGTAAAAAGATGAATAACACCAATTGCTAGATGAGAATATTGATTTGATATTTCAGAAAAAGGTAAAAAGAAAAAAGCAAGACTAATAAGCACTCCAAAAATTGGAGCACTTAAAAAAAATCTAAAAGGTACAGAAATTGGTGGAGCTTGATCTAAACTCAAACCTTGATTAAACATTTATAAAGCTTTCATATCTTTAATAACTTCTTCAACAAAAGATCCTAAACGCATATCAGCCATTGAATATAACATTTGTTCTTCTTTCATATTGTGTTGCTGCATTAACATCATCAAACTTTCACTTACACCAAAGAAATGATTTCTATCTTTTTTTTCTAAATCTTCTTGCAGTGCATTTAGAAGTTGTCTCATTTGATCATGTTCCATTCTCATAATCATTGTAGGACCTTGAGTCATACCTGTTACCTCTTCAAATCTGGGAAACATAACTTTTTCTTCCATATCAAAATGATGTAATAAATCTGAAATAAATTTATTTAATTTTATTTGTGAATCTTCCCAATTATCTAATGCTACTGCATTTTCTAAGTTTGCAAACTCTTCATCACAAGCTCTGTGATCTGTTGTTAAAAAAGATGATATTGTATTCATAATGTGTGCCTTATAATATATTTTTTGTATTATAAGTAAATTAAAAAAATATTTAATTGATAGTAATCAATACTTATTTTTCTGCTATTTCATCTATTGCATCTTTTATTATGTATAAAATCTTACTTTTTGCAGTTTCTTCATTATTTTCAGGAACATCCCAACCTACTATTGACATATATTTATCAACTAAGGCCCTAACATCATCAACTATTGAATCATGTATTTGTGCTAACTCTTTATCTTGTGCAGTCATTTTATCTTCCTTTTTTAATTATTATACACTTTTATATTTATTATTAACTCAACTTTCGCACATAAAACCTAATTGTTTTTTAGTGTAAACTCTGAGCATATGAATGATTTGTTCTAAATCT
>NZ_JBEVTN010000023.1:0-58656 GCF_040884245.1 Arcobacter sp. s6
AAGATTTAGAACAAATCATTCATATGCTCAGAGTTTACACTAAAAAACAATTAGGTTTTATGTGCGAAAGTTGAGATTTTTATTTTCACTTTTTTAACAAAAAGAATTTCTTTTTCAATAAACTCTTTTCAAGAAGGTTTGTTATCTTTCTTTTCATATTTGAACAAAGAGTCAAATATAGTTAATGTTCTAGATAGTTCATCAAATGATGAGTTTGGAAAAATGTCTGCTCTTATAAATAAAAATATTGATAAAACAAAATTAATATTAGAAAGTGATAATACTTTTTTACTGGAGGTATCAAAAATTGTAGATGAAGTAAATAGAGGAATATTGACAAAAAGATTAACATCAAAAGTTGAATCAGATAATCTAGAAAAACTTAGAATTAATATAAATAATATGCTTGAACACTTAAATGAAGTAGTAGGTAAGGATACAAATAAAATTTTAACTATTTTAGAATCTTTCTCAAAATTAGATTTTACAGATTCAATAAAAGATGATAACAATAAAATTCCAATGGCTTTAAATAATGTTACAAAACTTATAAATGAAATGTTAGTTGAAAATAAATCAAATGGATTAACATTACAACATAGCTCAGATATTTTAATGTCAAATGTTGAAACATTAAGTTCATCATCAACTCAAGCAGCAGCTTCTTTAGAAGAAACAGCAGCAGCTCTTGAAGAAATTACATCAAATATTACAAATGACAATAAAAAAATAGTTCAAATGTCGAATTATGCAAATGATTTAACTTCATCTTCAACAGATGGACAAAAATTAGCCTCACAAACAACTGTTTCAATGGATGAAATTAATACACAAGTAAATGCGATAACAGAAGCAATTACTATTATTGATCAAATTGCTTTTCAAACAAATATTCTTTCACTAAATGCAGCTGTTGAAGCTGCAACTGCTGGAGAAGCAGGACGTGGATTTGCTGTAGTTGCAGCAGAAGTGAGAAACCTTGCTTCAAGAAGTGCAGAAGCTGCAAAAGAGATTAAACATTTAGTTGAAAATGCAAAAACAAAGGCAAATGATGGTAAAACAATTGCTGATAAAATGATATCAGGATATAATAATCTTAATGAAAATATTTCAAAAACTTTAGAATTAATAAAAGATATCGAACACTCTTCAAAAGAGCAATTATCAGGAATTGAGCAAATTAATAGTGCAATAAATCAATTAGATCAACAAACACAACAAAATGCAAATATAGCAACCCAAACACAACAAATAGCAAATAATACACAAACTATTGCAAATCTTATTGTTAAAAACGCAAATGATAAAAACTTTATAGGCAAAGATAGTGTAAAAGCAAAAAAACAAGATGAAACTAAGAGCGTAAGTAGTTCTAAAGAAGCTGTAAAAGTACCTTCTAAAAAAAACATACAGTCTAATCACCCTCCTGTAAAACAAGAAATAAAAATAAAAACTGAATCAAAAATTATAACTTCAAATAAAAAAGATGATGATGAATGGGAAAGTTTTTAAAAATTAAGATAAAAAAATAGCTGTAAAAAGCTATTTTTTATTGGTTTATTATTTTTTAAAATAAGTAAAAATAAATAAAGATATTATAGTAATAAGTATAAAAATATTTGAAAACAAAAGTATTATAAAAAATACCAAAGTTAGAAAGATAGAGCAATTTTTTAAAAAACCTTTTTCAAAAAGTACAATGGCAGTAATAAGTCCAATAATTGCATTCGCAATAAAAAATCCATCTGCAAAAGCCACAAGATTATCTAAAGTTAAAATCTTAAAATATACCAAAATAAGTGTAATAATATAAATCAATGATAATAAATTTAAAGCACCAATTGGAGTTTTATTTGATAAGTGTTTTGAAGTATAAGATGTTAGTTTCAGTGATGAAATAAGCCTTGCAACTCCCCCTACAAATAAAATCAAAGTCCCAACACACAATACCAATGAAACAGTTGATAAAATCATATTTGAGTATGATTTAAATATAGGTTCTATTAGCCAAAGTAGTTTAAATTTTTCAGTAGATTTATGTTCAAAATCTCCAAAAACAATAGCTAAACAAATAAGAATATAAACCAAAGATACTATAATTGCAGAAAATATAACAGCATTTGTAAGTGTTTTTGTCTCTTTTACTTCATTAGAATAATTTCCTATAACTTCCCATCCAACTATTGCCCAAAAGGCTAATAAAAACGAATATCCAAGTTGAGAGACTTCAATACTTGGAATTATAAATTTAAATGAAGAAGTTTGAAGTAAGATATTAATACTAGAAATGAAAAATATTAAAGTAATTGCTGAACTTACTACTAGCATTAATTTACCTATAAAATCGATTTTTAATAAAAGTAAAATATAGGTAATCACATAAATACAAAAGCCTAAAACTACAACTGAAGTATCAGGAAAATAGGGTTTTATAAATTGACCTGCTATTAGTAAAACAGCAACTGGTCCAAAAAATACAGCACATATTAAATAAAAAGAAGTAAGAAGTTGATACTTTTTTCCTAAAGCCTCTTTAGTTGCAAGTGAAACTCCACCATCTCCTGGATACAAAATTGCAAGTTTTCCAAAAATAAGTGCAAAGATAAATCCAAGACTTAAAATGGAAGCCCAAATTATCAAAGAATAGTTTCCTATCATATTGTAAAGCATAGAAGGAAGTAGTATCACTCCTGAGCCTAATATAGGTCCTATTATAAGCCCTGATAGAGTTAGAGTATTTAGTTTTTTATGGTTTTGGAGCAAGTTTATCTTTCTTTTTAAATATTTTAATATTGTTTAGTATTTTTACAGCAATTAAGGTCATTATTGTACCAATAATAATTGAAATACTAACTTTTTCATTAAGAAAAATAATACTAAATGAAATAGCAAAAAATGGAACTAAAAAGATAAAAGAACTTACTTCATTTGTTCCTAGTTTTTCAATACCAATAAAGTAAATAGAAGTAGCAAATGTTGTTGAAATAACTGCAACACATAATACATTTAACCAAAATATTGTATCAAAAGTTGAATATGCCATATTCATAGGTTCAACAAAAAATATTAAAAGTAATATAGTCATAAAAACATACATATAAAATGAAAAAACCAATGGCGATGTTTTAGTTGATTTTGAAGAGATAATTGTAAATACAGGCCATAAAATAGAAGCAACTAAAAAATAGATATTGTGTTCTGTAAATATTTGATCAAATGAATATGTCCAAATACTCAGTATTGTTAAAACTCCAAAAATACCAAGAATAAGTGCAAATATATCTTTGTTTTGTAATTTTTTACCAAAAAATAAAGCCATTAAAATAAATGTATTAATAGGAATCAAACTAGTTACTAAAGCTCCACCAAGACTTGCAGTTCCAAACTTTACTCCTAGAAAATAATATTTTAAATAAGCAATCATAACAATAGCTGCCACAAGTGCAAGAAATAGACTTTTTTTATTTGTATAGAAATATTTTCTTGTTACAACTAATATTGGAGCTAGTGTGATAATAGTAAAGAAGTTTCTTAAAAACATCATTTCATATTCATTTATATATGAGCTTAAAACTTTTGCATTTACCCAAGATGCTCCCCATCCTGCCATGGCTAAAACCATGAAAAAGAAAAATATATTTTTATTTGTTTGTGTCATTAAAAATCTTATTATTAAATTTTATATGCAATAATAGAATAATTAATAAAATATTTATAGAATAATATTGCTATTTTTTTGAAGTAGTGTAGGCGTATATCCAAAATATTTTTTGAAGTTTCTTGTAAAGTGTGATTGATCATTAAAGCCTACTTTAACACTTGCTTCACTAATAGTCAATCCCTTTTGAATTAGATTATTAGCTCTGTTTAATCTTTCATTTATAATAAACGAATGAGGTGTTAATCCTAACTCTTTTTTAAAAACTCTCAAAAAGTGATATTTACTAAGATTACAATTATTTGCAAGAGTATCAAGGCTTATATTTTCATCGATACAGTCATTGATAAGCTCTAATGATTTTTTTAAGATAATTTTATTATCAAACATTTCATCATAAGTTTTACTATAAGCTGTAAAATTGATAATTAAATATGAAAGAGCATCAATTAAATTTGACTCTATGATAATGTCTTCATCTTTTCTAAAAAAAGATTGAAAAAAGTTATGAAGTTTTATAAATAAAAATTTATCATTTATAATATGATTTTCAAAATATGGAATTTTCTTTTCTAAAAATATTTGTCCATATAAATCAGAAATAAGTTCAATATTTGGATAAAAATTTGAGTGTGACCAATGTTGTGAAATCCCGCTATGAACTTCATTTGGATTATTTACTCGTATTGAATATTTATAAAAATCAAAGTTTTTATTAGTATTTTTTGTTTTTAATACTCCATCATAAGTAATACCTATTGTGTATGTATCATGGTAATGTTTAGAAAAATTTTCATTTATATGTTTAACATTTTCAAAAAGAGTATTATTAAGTAGTTTAGTCATTGAGAATTATATCGAAATAATTGTTATAGAAAATAGAATAAAATTGCTATTTTTTAAACATTAAAGAAAAAAGCATTTATGCTTTTTTCTTTAATAAAATAAGTGTAACTCCAATAATAGCAGCTAAGAAAGAAGCACCAAATACTCCTAGTTTAACAGCTGCAATTATTGTTTCATCAGCAAATGCAAGATGAGTAATAAAGATTGACATCGTAAACCCAATTCCACCTAGGAATCCAACTGCAATTACATCACCCCATGAAATTTCATTAGGTTTTTTGATTAAACCTATTTTTGTTGCAAGATAAGTAAATCCGAAAATACCAATTGGTTTTCCTATTACTAATCCTAAAACAACACCTAATACAATCATTATATTTGCGTCTATTGTAGAAAAATCAATAATTACACCGGCATTTGAAAAAGCAAATAAAGGCATAATAAAAAATGCAGATAAACCATGAAGATCATGTTCTAGTCTTACAAGTGGGTTTTGAACTTTATCATATCCATGAGCCATATCTTCTAATGCATCTATTTGGTGGTGATTTAAAATAGGTGTTTCATCTCTATTTTTTTCAAAATCATCTATAGAATCTTTTGTCTTCTTAATAAATTTATCTTCATCTATTTTAGAAGAGATTGGAATTGCAAAAGCTAATAAAACTCCAGCAATTGTAGCATGAATCCCTATTTCATGAATAAATATCCATAAAAATATTCCTAATATTAAATAAGGTAATATTTTTTTAACACCAAGATAATTTAATAGCCAAATAAGAGCATAAGTTACTCCTGCATGTAAAAAATATTCAGCTTTTATTTCACTTGTATATACAGTTGCCACAACTAAAACAGCTCCTAAATCATCAACAACAGCAAGAGCTACTAAAAATAATTTAAGTGCTGGATTTACTCTCGTTCCTAAAAGCATTAAAATTCCAAGGGCAAAGGCAATGTCTGTTGCCATTGGAATACCAAATCCTAAAGGATTATCTGTATTTAAAGCTACATAAATAAGAGCTGGGATAACCATCCCTCCAAATGCAGCAACTATTGGAAAAGATGCTTTAGCAACACTTGAAAGTTCACCTATTACCATTTCTCTTTTTATTTCAAGTCCAACCATTAAGAAAAATAGTGCCATAAGTCCATCATCAATCCAATAAGTCAAAGTCATGGAAATTGATTTATCTCCAAGTGTCATACCTAGTGGCATATGCCACAAATCATAATATGCTTGTCCCCAGCTTGAATTTGCAACAATAACAGCAGCTACGGTTGCTAAAAATAATAGAACCCCACTTAGGGCTTCTTTTGATATAAAATCTTCAATTATCAAAAATTTTTTAAGCATTTTCATCCTTTTTATTTAAACATTTTTTACAAATACCTTTTATTATAATATTCTCAATTTTATATTCAGGTAGTTCAAAATGCATTTTTTTGTGTATGCATTCAATTTTTGAACAAGACGAGCATATAAAATGAGCATGAGGTGTTTTAGAAATTTCAAAATACCTTTTTTTATCATTTGACTCAAAAGAGCTTATTATTGACTCTTCTTCAAATATTGTTATATTTCTATAGAAAGTTGCTTTGTCCATAGATATATTCTCTTTCATATCTTCATACGATAAGGGTTTTTTTGAATCTATTAACAGTTCTAAAATCGATTTTCTAGCATTTGTTAATTTTATGTTTGAAATATTTGTTAAATTTGTTATTTTATTCATAAGTATTATTATATCTATTTATTTTTAAATTTTGTTTTACAACTAAGTTGCGTTAAAGAAATAATGCATTAAAATTGCAGAAATTGCAACTTAGTTGCTTAAAAAAGGAAATTTTTGAAAAAGATATTATTTTTATTTATATCAATAATTGGCATATTAAATGCCTCAACACAACAAATAACAGTTAGCATTTTACCTCAAAAGTATTTTGTTGAGAAAATCACTAAAGATAAGTTTGAAGTAAATGTTATGGTTCAACCAGGTGCTTCACCTCATACTTATGAGCCAAAAACTTCACAAATGAAAGCTTTAGCAGCTTCAAAAGTTTATTTTGCAACAGGAGTTTCATTTGAACATGTATGGCTAGATAAATTTAAGAAAAATGCAAAAGATACACTTTTTGTAGATTTATCAAATGGTATTGAAAAATTAGCAATGGGAAAACATGAACATCATGAAGATGAGGCTGAAGAACATGAACACGAAGGGCATGACGATCACAAAGGACATGAAAAACATGATGACCACGACAAACATGGTCACGAAGCTAAAGACAATCATGATGCTCACGATGAAGATGGCTTAGATCCACATATTTGGTTAGATCCAATTTTAGTGAAAATTCAAGCGAAAAATATTTATGAGACTATGTTAAAAATAGATGCCCAAAATGGTGATTTTTATAAAGAAAATTATGAGCAATTTTTAAAAGAGTTAGATGAATTAGATGCAAATTTGAAAACTATATTAACACCTTTTAAAGATAAAGCTTTTATGGTATTTCATCCTTCTTGGGGTTATTTTGCAAAAAGATACGATTTAGAGCAAATTCCAATTGAACTTCAAGGTAAAGAACCAAAACCAAATGAATTGGTTGATCTTATAAAAGATGCAAAAGAACATGATATAAAAATTGTTTTTGTTTCACCTCAATTTTCACAAAAAAGTGCAAAAACAATTTCTCAAAATATAAATGCAAAAGTTGCAACTATAAATCCAATGGTTGAAAACTGGTCTGAAGGTTTAATTTTAACTGCAAAAGAAATAGCAAGTAGTTATAGTAAATGATGAGATTATTACTTTTATTTCTTTTTCTTAAAGGCATCCTTTTTGGATGCTCTTTATGTTCCGTTTATACTCCTAAAACTCACGTTACAACTTCTATAAAAGCAGACAAAACACATATAAAAACTCTAGATATTAATTGGAGTTTTGCAGCAGAGTTTACAAAAGAATTAATGCAATTATATGATTTGGATTTAGATGCAAAATTTAATGCAAAAGAATTAAAACTAATAGAAGATGCTTTGATAGCATACTTAGAACCTAAAAACTTTTTAACAACTATTACTTATGCACCTACAGTAGAAAAAAATCAAATTGAACTTTCAAAGCAAGAACCTATTTTAAATGAAAACTTAAAAAAAGAATCAAATAAATTTCAAGTAAAAAACTATAAAATGGTTTTCAAAAATGGAGCTTTGAGTTTTGATTATAGTATTGATTTAGATTATAAAATTTATGATAAAAACTCTTTATTTATTCATATATTTGATAATGAAAACTACTTTTTTATAATATTTGATGAGACAAAACAATTGTTGAATATTCCTTATAAAATATCTAAAAAAACAAATTTAAATGATGTTACATTTACAATAGATGCTCCAACTTTAAGCACTTTTGAAAAAGAAGAAGCTTCAAATAAAGTTGAAGTTCAAAAACAAGTAACGCAAGATAAAATTCTTGATGAACAAATTAAGTTAGAAGAAAAACAACAAGTTCTTGAAGAAAAAGTAAAAGAAGAGAGTTTGTTAGATAAATTTACTCAAAATGTGAAAATATATTTAGTAAATATTGAAAAAGGTGAAGATAAATGGGCTTTACTTTTTCTTTTATTTGCTTCTTTTTCATATGGTGTATTACATGCCCTTGGACCAGGTCATGGTAAAGCACTAGCTTTTTCATATTTTTCTTCTCAAAAAAGTTCATATTTTCAAGCTTTCGTTATTTCATTAGCAACAGCCTTTGTACATATAATTGGAGCTTTAATATTAGTTTTGATTTCGGTTTTTGTTCTTCAAAGTGTTTTAAATAAGTTTATGGAAAATTCAGTTTCTTACATTACTTCATTTTCTGCTGTAATTATTATGCTTTTATCTTTATATATTTTATATAGAAAACTGAATAAAAAATCACATACATGTTGTTCTTGTAATATTGATTTAAATAGCACTAGTTTTTCTATTGACTCTTCAAATATGAATTTTATAAAAACAAATGCAAATAAACCAGTAATTAACACACAAAGAAGTAAAAAACAAGATCTACTTTTTGTATTATTTGCTGGAATAATTCCTTGCCCTGGGACTGTTTTATTGTTTGTATATGCTTTTTTACTAAAAACATATTTTTCAGTATTATTAGCAAGTATTGCTATAAGTCTTGGAATGGCACTAGTTATTTTTGCTTCTTCTTTTCTTGGAGTTTCATTACATAAATCATCAGGGAAATCAAGTAGACTGATAAATATTTTAGAAATTGTAGCACCTATATTTATGTTTATATTAGGATTATTACTTTTATTAAATTCAAGTAGTTTTAAATAAGCTATTTGAATATTTAATCAAAGCATAATTATCATCTGATGATAATTATGCTTTGATACTTTTTATTTTTATCAGTTTTAGATATTTACTCTCTCAAACTCATCTATAATATCATTTATATTTTCATAGCCAACAGAAATTCTAAGAAGATTTATAGGAAGTCCGATTTTTTCTAAAAATTTATTTCCCTCTTTTGACATAATCAAATCATAATGAGCCAAATAAGTATAAGGCATTAAAAGTGTAAATTCAGTTCCTAAGCTTGGTCCCTTTGGAAAGTTTAATTTATCATATACCTCTTTGAAATCTTTTTTAAATGTCACAGAAATAATACCTGTAAGGCAGTTCTCATCAATCATTAGTTTTTGATAGTTTGAGGCATATTTAGGGTTTAAACAGTAAAAAATCTCATCTATAAAAGAGGCTTTTTTAAAATACTCAACTAGAAGTTTTGTATTTTTTGATATTACTTTCATTCTTTTTTCATAATCTTTTATTTGAAAAGCAAGTCTTTGAATATCTTTTATATATGGCTCATCTGCGTGTTTGAAAAACTCTTGAGATATCATTGAAATTTTTGAGTTTTCATTTAAAATTAATGCACCCATTAAAACATCTGCATAACCACTGGCAAATTTTGTAAGAGATTCTATATAAATATCTGCATAGGGTTTTAAATCAAGATTATAAGGAGTTGCAAAGGTAGCATCGATTACTAAAACAATATTATATTTTAAACAAAGCTCTTTTAATCTTACTAAATCCACTGTTTGAAGTAGGGGGTTTGTTGGAATTTCAGTTATGATTGCTGAAATTGTGTGGCCTTCAATTTTTAGATACTCTTCTAATAAATCAAGATTATTAATATCATAAAAGATTTTATTTTCATCAAAATAGTGTTCAACTATATTCATAGTATCAAGATATAACCATCCCAGTTGGATTAGTTTATTTTTACCATTTCGCTCTTGGATTGGTTTTAATCCTTTTAGTGCACAATAAACGGCATTCATTCCAGATGGTGCTAAGTAGATATTTTGTTTTGGCTGCTTATATGCTTTTGCTAACTCTTCTATCACAATATTTTTTGCAATGTTTTTATCTGCTAGTTCTTCTTGGTGAATAGTATCTAATAATCCAATTTCAAATAGATAATCTTGAGCCAGTCTTGAAGACAAATTATATCCAACGTGTTGGATAAACTTTAGAACCTTTTGTAGTTGTGTTGTTCCATTTTGAACTAAAATTACTCCAAAAGGCTCATCTATTTCTATTTTATTATGAATGAAATATTTACTACTTACCACATCAACAGCTTTTTGAGAGCTTAAAAGTACAACTTCGTAAGAGTTTGAAACTTTGTATTTCTCTTTTATGTGTGAAGCTAAAAGTTTCAAATAAGGATGCATTACAAATCTTGGATATGCACTTTTTATTTTCTCTAAAATTTCTGGTGTTTGTTCTTCATAATCAATAACATCTTGCAAATTTGGCATAGAAACCGAAACCGCATGGATGTTATTTATAGGCAGAGTTTGTCCACAAGGAATATGAGTAAAAATTGGCTTATTCATTTATCTTTTGTCTACTTTTTTACAGCTTGTTTTATATCAGCGATTAAATCTTCAACATTTTCTAATCCAATAGAAAATCTAACTGTACTATCACTTATTCCAATTGCAGCAAGTTCTTCTTTTGAAAAGCTTGCATGTGAAATCTTTGCAGGAATTTCAACTCTGCTATCAGGGCTTCCAAATGAGCATTTTTCTCCAAAAAGTTTTGTATTTTCAATAAAACTCTCAGCTAATTCAATACTATTAAAATCAACACAAAATAGACCTGGAATAAACTTCATTTGTTTTTTTGCTAAGTCATATTGAGGATGTGATTTTAAAGCTGGATGAGTTACTTTTAATATGTAATCTTGCTCTTCTAAAAACTTAGCGATTAATATAGAGTTTTTTTCATGTTCAGCCATTCTTACTTTTAATGTTGGAATTCCTAGACTGATTAAATAGACATCCATAGGATTTTGACTTCTTCCATGGGCATTTGCATAGTAGTGGATTTTATCACTTAACTCTTTTGTTTTTGCAACAATAGCTCCTGCAACCACAGCTCCATGACCTGAAATATATTTTGTAGTTGAAAATAGTGAAAAATCAGCTCCAAGATCAAGTGGTCTTTGACTTATAAATGTAGCAAGAGAATTATCAACTGCAAATAGGGCATTATATTTATGTGAAATATCTGCAACTTGTTTTAAATCTATGATTTTAAGACCTGGATTTGTTGGACTCTCACATAAAACTAAGTCAATAGGATTAGCTGATAAAATATGCTCTAGTTTTTCAAAATCTAAAAAATCTGCAAAATGAACAGTAACATTGTATTTTTCTTTAAAGATTTTTAATAATCTAAATGTTCCACCATAACAATCAGCCTCTACTAAAATATGAGAATTTGCTTTTAAAACTGTTTCAAATAAAAGTGATACACAAGCGATTCCTGTGTGTGTACACACGCATCCAGCTCCACCTTCCACATGTGTGAAAAGATTTTCTAAAACTTCACGTGTAGGATTATCACTTCTTGTATAATCATAGATTTTATCACCCTTTTGTTTTTTTAAATCAAAAGTTCCTGTATTGTAAATAGGGAAATGTGATGCCCCACTTACATCATCAAAAGGTGCAAATGAAGCCATATGGCATAAAGATGTTTCTATTTGTTCAGTCATAATTATCCTAAAATTTTTAAGAAATTGTATCTAAAATCATATTAATGCAATAGTTAAAATGTTTAATTTTATTTGATATTAAAAAATGCTATAACTATATTAATAAAATAATATTTTAGGAGATATAAGCTATGAATAAAATCATATTATTAATTATTCTTATAATTTCATTTCAAGGATGCGCTACATGGATGGGAATAAAAAAAGATACAAATGATGCTTGGAATGTAACAAAAGATACTTCAAAAGATGTATATAAATCTGTAAAAAAATCAATAAATGAAGCTACTAGTGAATGAAAATAAATTAATAATAATTAAATAATATTAATTTTAGTTGAATATTTACTATTAAAAACTGTGTAAACATAGGATTCTGTGCTATAATAAAAGAATATCTGTAATAACGATAACAAAACTTATAATCATAAAAGGTTGATCTCTATGACTTTAAAATTTCTTATTGTTTTAATTTTTTTAGCTCCGTTTTATTTATTTGCCCAAGAGAGTAAATTAGACAAAATTATATTAGAAAAAAATTTAAAAGTATGTATTTGGCCTGAATATTTTGGTATTAGTTATCTTGATCCAAGAACACAAAAACTAATTGGAATAGACTCAGATTTAGCTAAAGAACTTGCAAAAGATTTAAAAGTTAATCTAGAGTTTGTAGAAAGCTCATTTCCAACATTTATTTCTGATATCATTGAAAATAGATGTGATATTGCAATGTTTGCAATAGGTAACACAGAATCAAGACGTACAAAAGTTAGATTTACAACTCCCCACTTAGAAAGTGATATTTATGCCATCACTACAAAAAATAATAAAAAAATAGAAAATTGGGATGATATTGATAAGGAAGGGATAGTAGTGGCTATTGCTAAGGGCACATACCATGAGCCTGTAATGAAAGAAAAATTAAAAAATGCTAAATTATTAGTAGTTAATAGTATGCATGCAAGAGAACAAGAAGTAGAATCAGGACGTGCAGATGTTTTCATGACTGATTATCCTTTTGCTAAAAGAATGTTAGCCCAAACAAATTGGGCAAAATTAATTAGTCCAAAATCTACTTATCATCTTACTTCATATGCTTGGACGGTAGCTTATGGGGATGACAAATTTTATAATAGAATAGAAAAATTTATTTCAGATATAAAAATTGATGGTAGGTTATATGAGATTGCAAAGCAAAATGAATTAATGCCAATTGTGAAATTAAAGTAATAATTTTGAAAAAAAATCAACTAAATTCTTCACAAAAGATAATTTTAATAGGGTTTATACTCTTTATTTTTGTTCTTAGTATAATTTCAACAACATCTAATCTACTAAAAAATGATGCAGAAGAAGCACATAAAAATATTGCTAATATTTATAATAAAACCTTTTCTGAACATCTTAACAGTAATATTCATAATATTGAACTATTCATAAATGGACTTGAAGTTATATATTCAGAAAACAAAAATGAAAAAATTATTGATGATTATTTATTAAAATATTTAAGAGAAAATCCATATATTAGATCAATTAATATTTTGGATGAAGATATAATTGCTAAAAGTACAAATAAATCTAATTTAGGTTTATTTATAGTTACAGACGAATTCTATCCTAAACCTCTTTTTAAGAAAAATATTTTACGATTTGGGAACTCTTTTGCAGGAAGAGATTTTTATGAGGGAAAAGAGATAAAAGATAATTTTGAATATTCAAATAAAGAATCTTTATTTCTTCCTATATCTAAAGTTATTCATATTGAAAGTAAAGATTATATAGTTTTATTTGCATTAAATATTGAGCAATTTTTAAATAAGTATAATGAAAATTTAGAAAAAGAATTAGCTTATATTGAAGTGTTAAACTTTAATGGTCAAGTTTTATTTTCAAATGATGCGAATATAAAAATAGGAGAAAAGTTATTAAATAGTGAAATCTTAAATATTTTAAATGAAACAAATAGTTATTTAGGAATTGAAAAATTTAGCTTACTAAATAAAAATATTATTTCAATTGAAAATATAAAAGATTATCCATTATCTTTATTGCTTCGTTTCAACTATGAAAAAAGCCTTGAAAATTGGGAAGAAAAGAGATTAAATTTCTTATTTATAATTTCTGTTCTTTTAGTATTTATTATTATATTAATACTAGTTTTTATTATAAAAAATGATAAAACTAAAGAAAAAGAGATAGAAACTCACAAAACAAAAATAGAGAGTCAAAAAAGATTTAAAATACTTTTTGAACAAACAAACCTTTTATCTTTTATATTAAGCGAAGATGGGAAAATCAATAAGATAAATAATAGAGCATTATCTTTTTTAGGAAATCAAAAAGATACTTACATAGATATGCCTCTTTGGGATTTATATTGTTTTGATAATGAATGTAAAATTTGGTTGAAAAAAGCGATAAGAAATCATGAAAATAATAATATTGAAATTGAAAAAGAATTAATAATAACTAATTTAAATTCTGAAAAAAAATATATTGATATTACTATTAATTCAATTATTATTGATGATAAAAAAGAATTAGTGCTTTTTGGAAAAGATATAAGTGAAAAGAAAGAACATGAACAAAAACTAAGACAAGCATATCAAGTATTTAAAAATGCTCATGATGGAATTATGATTACAGATGATAAAAATAAAATAATAAATGTAAATGATTCTTTTATAAATTGTACAGGATATAAATTAGAAGAAGTATTAAATCAAAATCCAAGTATTTTAAGATCTGAAAAGAATGATAATAATTTCTATAAAAATATGTGGAAAGAATTAGTAGATAATAATTATTGGGATGGAGAAATAGTTAATAAGAGAAAAGATGGAACTACTTATGTGGAGAAACTCACCATTAGCGCAGTTTATAATAAGAAAAACAAATTAACAAATTATATAGGTATCTTTTCAGATATTTCAAAACAAAAACAACAAGAAGAGATAATAAAAGAAAAAGAAAGAATGCTTTTCCAACAGTCAAAAATGGCATCTATGGGAGAAATGTTAGGGAATATTGCCCATCAATGGAGACAGCCTTTAAGTGTGATTAGCGTTGCTGCTGGAGCTGTTAAACTTGGACATGAATATGAGGGAACTTATGGGAAAAAAGAAATTATAGATTTTCTTGATTCTATAAATAATTCTACTCAATATTTATCTGAAACAATAGATGATTTTAGAAATTTTTTTACACATAATATTGAAAATAAAGATTTTGATTGTGTAAATGCAATTAATAAAACTTTGAAATTATTATCTTCAGACTTTAAATATAAAGAAATAAATATAATTTTTAAAAGAGTTGATTCTGATAATATTTTTGCAAGTGAAAATGAATTTAAGCAAGTAATGATGAATATTTTAAATAATGCAAAATATGTATTACTAGAAAAAGTTTTAACTGAAGAAAAATATATATTTATAGATGTTTATATAGAAAATAGTGATATAAATATAGATATTCTTGATAATGCAGGTGGAATTGATGAAAATATAATAGAAAAAATATTTGAACCATATTTTACAACAAAGCATAAAAGTATTGGTACTGGAATCGGTTTATATATGGTTGAAGAAATTTTAACAAAACATATGAATGGCCAAATTAGTGTAATAAATGAAAATTATGTTTATAAAGATGTATTATATGCAGGAGCAAAATTCTCTATAAAAATACCTATTTCTAAAAATAAAAAAGATTAAATTTACTTTCTAGCGTTTATTCTGATAAAATTGTAAAAAATAAAAAGGAATTATAATGTTTATTAAAAAAATGATTATGGCATTTTCACTTATAGCTTTTATGGGAACTTCATTACATGCAAAACAACAAGATCCTGACATGATAAGTTATAAAGATTATAAAGAGAAAAAAGTAACTTCTCCTTCGACAAAAAAAGTAACTAATGAAAAAAAAGTTGTTAAAAGTGCAAAAAAACCAGAGAAAAAATTTGCAAGTAAAGAATTCCTAAAAAAAGGAACGATGATTAATACAAATAAATATGAAAATATTAAATATACAGATCTTTATAGAATTGACAACAAAGTATATAGAATATCAAGAAAAAACAACGAAATACTTGCTGTTTTAAATTAATAATATAGTGATTAAGTAAGAGTTTTATGTATAAATTTCTTTTTATTTTAATATTACTTAAATCACTACTAAGTGCTTCTGAAGTAAAATATTTAGAAGACCTCAAAATCATAAGTTCTCAATTAATAGAAAAATTTACTCCTGAATTGGCTCCAATAAAAAAAGTTGATAATCTTTTGTCTCCTTTTAGTAACTTTGATAATCTTTTAATAGTAGTAAATTCTAAAAATAATACGATGACAGTTACTGGAAAAGGTAAAAAAGTAGTTAAACTTTTAAAAACTTATAAAGTTTCAACTGCAAAAAAAGATATAAAAAAGCCTTTAGGTGAAGGAAATGTAACTTCCATTGCTTTAAATCCTATTTGGTATCCAACTGAAGATACAATTGAAAGTTTCAAAAAAAGAGGAATAGAACTTCCAAAAGTAGTTCCAGGTGGACATAAGCTTAATTATATGGGTTCAGCAAAAATAAATTTGACTCACAGAGTTGATGGTAAAGATACTTTTAGAATACATGGAACACTTGATGAAAAAACAATAGGTTCTTACGAATCCTCAGGTTGTATAAGAATGAGAAATGATGAAGTAATACAATTAGTGGGGATATTAAATGAATTTATTGATTTTAAGAGTATGAATGATATAAAAGTAATTTTGAAATAAAAATATAATAAAATAATATAAAATCAAAGGAAAAACAATGCTTAGAATTTTTTTAATTTTATCACTATTTTTTGCTGCTTTATTTGCAGATTTAAAAGTAGTTAATAACTCTCAATTAGCAGAAATGCAAAATAAAAATGTGGTTGTTATTGATATACGGACATTAGGTGAATGGAAGGAATATGGAATAATCCAAAATGCAAAGCCAATAACTTTTTTTGACGAAAAAGGGAAATACGATACTACAAAATGGCTTAATGAATTTTCAAAATATGTTAAAGATAAAAATCAAACATTTGTAATATATTGTGCCCATGCAAATAGAACTAAAATGCTAGGAAACTTTTTAAATAAACAATTAGGTTATGAAAATGTTTATGAATTAGAAGGTGGAATAAATTATGGTTGGATTGATAAAGGAATGAAAACTATAGAGTATAAATAGGGCTAAATTAGCCTTATTTACATATTCTTTGAGTAATGCAAACACTCGTATCTTTATCAATTAGTGTAAGTTCTGTATCACTAATGTTACATTGTAAATTCATTCCTCTTTTTGCTAATTCTTCTAATTCTTCATCAATATTCAAATGTATAATTGAAAGATTTTGAAATCTAGAAAGAATACCTTCTATTTGACTAAACCATGGAGTCGCCATATTTTCTTGATAGGTATAAATTATAACTTTTTTAGCTCGACCACAGGCTTTTTTTATACGTTTTTCATCAGGCTGACCTAACTCAATCCATAATTGTATATCACCATCTAAAGATTTTTCCCATAAATCAGGCTCATCATCTTGATCTATACCTTTACAAAATACTAAATCATCATTTGCATTTAAAATAAATGCAACTAACCTAGCCATTAATCGTTGCTCTGTTTCACTAGGATGTAATGCTAGGGTTAAATTATGCTCATTGTAGTAGTTTGTATCCATATTTGCGATGTTTAGAAGTGCTTTGTAGATAGTAGCTTTTGTAGCCATTTGATTCCTTGATTAATTGTTTTATTTATTTGTAAAGATTATAGCACCTTATTTGTATTTAAAGCTAAAAGTAAAGGAGTTGAGCTTATAGAATAATTGTAGTATTTTTTGAAATGGAAAAATAATTTAAATTTTGATAGAAGATTTAACTCCTATATATGAAACATCTTTATATACATAATTTTCATTGGAAACATTTAAAGTCCCATTTAAATAGTTTTTAACGATATTTTGACTCATATACAATCCCATTCCTGTCCCTTGAGATTGATGTTTTGTGGTAAAATAAGGTTCAAAAATTTTATCCATGATTTCTTCTTTTATTCCTTTTGCATTATCTTTTATTTCTATTACTACAAATTTATCTTGAGTATAGGCATTTATAAAAATCAATTTTCTTTCATTTCCTAACTTAAGTAATGCATCTTTTGAATTATTTAATATATTTAAAAGCACTTGTATTAATTCATTTTCAAATGATAAAATAGTTATATCTTTTATGTTTTTTATTATTTCAATATCTTTAGTTACAAATTGAGAACTTATGATATTTAAAGTTTTATCAATCATTTTAGAAAGTAAGAACTCTTCTTTTTTATTGTTATTTGGATCAAAAAAGCTTCTAAAATCATCAATGGTAGCAGAAAGATATTGTGCAGAATTGTTAATTGTATTCATTGCATAATTAAAATCTTCATCACTTAAACAATTCATCTCTTTTTGTAATTTTACACCTGTTGAAGCAGTTGAAATTGAAGATAATGGCTGTCTCCATTGGTGAGCTATATTTGCTAACATTTCTCCCATAGCTGCAAGTTTTGATTGTTGAAAAAATATTTTATCTTTTTCTTCTTTTTCTAAGGCAAGAAGTTTACGATGAGTAATATCTTGTTTTATTGCAATATAATTAACTATTTCATCTTTTTCATCCAAAACAGGAGTTATTATTAATTCTTCATCATATAATGTTCCATCTTTCTTTTTATTAATAATTTCACCTCTCCAAGGTTTCTTAGCTAAAATTGTTCCCCACATTTGTTCATAGAACTCTTTTGTTTGTTTTTTTGAAGAGATGAATTCTTTAGGATTCTTCCCCATAATCTCATTTATTTCAAATCCTGTTAATTTTTCAAAAGCAGGGTTAGCCCATTGTACATAAGCATCTTTATCTGTTATAACAATACAATTTATACTTGATTCAAGGGCTTTAATTAGAAGATTACTTTTATCTTCAAGTTCTTTTTGAATACTTATATCAGAAAAAGAAGTAACTATTTCCATTTCACCATTAGAACTTAAAAGTAGTTTACTGTTTAAAGCAACAGGAATATCTTTACCCTTTGAATTTAAAAAATATTCTTTTTTTGAAATAAAAGATTTATCTTTTATTACCCCATGAAGAATAGGACAATCTTTTTGTTTCATATTATCATTAAAGTAATGGGAATGAAAAAGATTGTGGGCATTTTTACCTAAAATTTCTTCTTCTTTATATCCTAAAATTTTACAAGCATGAGGATTGATGTAGTTGATTTTAGCATTTGAATCCATAACATATAATCCTTCTCCTAAACAATCTGTTATTGATTTAAACCATTTTCTTTCATTATCTAATACTTTTGTTTTTCTTTGTATTATCATTAGCATTAATGTAGTTATAATCATTCCTAGGATTATTAAAAAGTATGCATAAAATTCAAGTTTCATCATAATTGGTAAATTTATACTTTTTTGATATCCAACTAAATAACCTTCAATTTCTTTATCCATTCCCATCATTGGAATTAAGGTTACATCGTAATATTTATTATCAATTTTTACAAAAACTGCATATTTTTCACCTTTGTCCATTGCTTTTTTTAATTGCTTATCATTATGTAGTTTTTCATTAATTTTTTTTGCGATATCACTGAGTATTTTTGGGGAATCAGGTAATAAAGAATTTATATCTTCAATTACAAAATCTGAATTAAGTACTGCTTCTTGGTATAAAAAATTTTGATTTTTAAATAATTTATCAAATACAATATCCTTATTTAAAAGAATAGCGTATTCTTTTCTTGAATCTAAATTTGAAATAGCCTCAACCATCATTTTTGTTGAAATACTAATTTCAACACTTCCTAAATGTTCATTTTTAAAATTTATTGGAAAAACATTTCTAAATCCTGATATAACTCTTCCTGCTTCAAAACTTGTTATTGCTTTGTTTTCGTCATTTACAAATTTAACAGTTTTTCTTACTTGGGATAAATCATCTCCATATTTATCAGGTTGATGAAATCTTATGTAACTTTCATTATTTTTTGTATGAAAATGTAATTGTCTTATTCCTTCTTCTTTTAATCTTAAGTATAAAGGATATAGTTCTCTAAATAACAAACCTTTATATAATTTCTTTTCATCATCTTTTGAATTAATTCCTTTTTCAAAAAGTGAAAGTACTAATTCATTATTAATTGATTCATTAAAAATGTATTTTGATAATAAACGATACTTATCTATACTTGATTGATAAGAGATACCAAGGGTTAATATGTTTTCATTAAGATATTCTTTTTCATTGCTTTTTTTATAATGATTTATAAAAACTAATGCAAGAACCCCTGCAAAAAGAATAAGAACTATAAAAAATTGATAAATATTATTTATTATATATTTCATCAAAAATTACTTTCATGGGAAATTTTTGTTGATTTTATGAGTTTACGAATATAATCATAATCTGCACTGTTTATTTCTTTTGTTCCAAATTTCATACTTTCATGCCAAGTAGATAACTCTTTTTTTTCTACAAATAACATACTATTTTTGATATTTATAAGCATATTATTATCTAAAGTTTTTGAATTACCCACTAATATGAAACTTGGTATATCTTTAGATTTCATAATTTCTTTTAATCCTAGATGAGCATATCCTTGAGCTATATCTGTTTTTAATCCACCGTATTTAAACTCGCCTCTAATTACACTTAGGGCAACAGAATCATGTTTGCCAAGATATTTATATTTATTCTTTTCAATATTAGTATTTGAATGATTTAATACATCATTAACAAATAAATATCCACAAGTAGAAAGAGGCTGAGTTAATGCTATTTTTGTATCAGTCATATTTTCAATTGATTCTTCATTTGAAATAAAACTTACAAAGGAACAAGTATAAGAAACTTCTCCTTTTTCATTTTTAAAATTAACTAAAGGCATGGTATCAGGGTATTCTTCTTCTAAAGTTAAATATGGCAATGGTCCTAAATATGCAATATCAATTTTTCCATTCATAAACTTTTCTAATAAAGTATCATAATCATTATTATAATCCATTTGGATTTTAACATTTAATTTTTTTTCTAAATATTTAATCATTGGTAAAAATTGTGTGTTTATATCTTCAATATCCTTTGTTGCTAAAGGAGCAAAGATTAAAGTTTTTGTTTCACTTAAAAGATATAAAGGTAAAAGAATTAATAAAAAGACAAATTTGAACATACCTTACCTTTAATTTTGTATTCGCTTATTATAGCATCTTCTTTAGTAAAAATAATGAAATTCATATGAAACTTCTCATATTCTTTTATTATGAAAAAGTAATTATAAATTCTGCTCCAGTATAATCCTTACCTTCATATTCGTAAGTAAGGTTATTAGCTTCAATAATTCCTTTCATTCCATCAACAATTAGATTATATGTCATGTTAAGTCCAAGACCTGTCCCTTGTGATTTATGTTTGGTTGTAAAATATGCTTCAAAAATGTGAGGTAACACATCATCTGGAATTCCACCTGCATTATCTTTAATTTTTATAATTGTTTTATCTTCATTTGTAGAAGTTGAAATAAATATAAGTTTTTTATCAATATCTTTTTCTTTTAATGCATCTTTTGCATTATTAAATATATTTATAAAACACTGAGTTAATTCATTTTCATAGCCATCTATTTGTATATTTTCTTCTAAATCTAATACTATTTCTATTTGATTGTTTTTCACACTAGACTCTACTAAGTGTAAAAAACTCTCAATACCTTTTTTCAAAGAAAATACTTTTTTAATTCTATCTCCTTTTATAAAGTTTTTAAAATCATCGATTGTTCTTGATAAGTATTGTGCGTTGTCGTTAATAGTATTACATGTTTCAACAAGATTGCCTTTTTCTAATATATCATATTCTTTTTGAATTATAATTCCAGTTGCAGCTGTGGATATAACAGAAAGAGGCTGCCTCCATTGGTGGGCTATATTACCTATCATTTCTCCCATTGCTACCATCTTTGATTGTTCACTAAGTATCTTGTCTTTTTGCTTATTTTGAATTATCTGCTGTTTTAAAGATTCTTCATTTTCAATAATAGATTTTTGCATATGATTAAAATCTTGAATTAAAGTTTTAAATATATTGTACTCACTTCGAATATTATCATCTATTTTAGATGAATGATTTTTTGTAAAATTATTGATATTTAATGTTAGTAATTCAAGGGGAGTTACAATACTATTTGCAATTTTCTTAGCAGTCATAATTATTATAAATGTGATTATTAGGATAAGTAGTAAAATGACTAAAGAGAGATTAAATATATATTCATAAATGTCATTATTATTCTCTTTTACTATTATCATCCAAGATAAATTATTAAACTTTTTATATGAAACATAGTTGTATTTATTTGTTGAATCATTAAAATATTTTATAAGACTATTTTCTGAATTTGTTGATATATAATCTTTATATAATTTTGTAGTAAAAAATGAATTCCTATTTGTCACATTAAATTTATTAAAAGTATCTATGATATATAAACCATTTTTATCAATTATAGAAACACTAACATCACTTATTGTTGAAGGATTAAGATTAGTAACTAAATTATTCATAAAGTTAAGATTTAGCTCTATTATATAAATTTTATCTAGAAACTCAAAAACATAAGATACTAAAGGAGCATCTGCTAAATTTGAAAAATAAATATTACTTAAAAAATCATTTTTCTTTTCCATATACTCTTTGAAAATAGGTTTTTGTGAATAATCATATCCTTCAAATACCTTGATATCTGTTTTTGAAGAAATCTCTTCAATTAGACCATCTTTATTTAAAATTGTAATTGTATCAATTGAATTTTTATATTTTAAAATATCAGATAATAGCTTTTTCCGCTCACTTGTACTTACATCTTTTAGTAGTTTAGGAATGTCTTTTATATCTTGATTAAAAATATTTATATTGTATTGAATATTTTTTATAATATTAATATGTTGAGATAAAATTAAATCATATTTTTCTTTTATTATTAAAGACATAAAAAAAAGGCTTAATATTACTAATGGTAATATGGAAAATAATAAGAATTTTCTATATAAATCTTTTTTAAATATTTTACCTTGAGTTTTCATGATTTATTTTATTTTCTCAAATTTATTATTTTTTACTTCAAAAATATAATAAGGAGTTTTAATATCACCATATTTATTGAATGATATTTCATCCCCTGCGATATTAAATGTCTCTTTTTTTATGATATATTTTTTTATATCATCAACTTTTTCTTTACCATTTTGTAATGCTTCAATTATTATCTGTGCTGCTTGATACCCTTGAATATTTGATCTATTTGGTTGGTATTTATAGATTTCATAAAAATCTTTAGCAAATTTCTGATAATCCTTATCCTCATAATTAATAAAATTAGATGAGATAAAATAAATACCATTTGCCCAATTTCCAGCATTTTCTATAAATTCATCAGTTTTTGCCCAACCTGAGGATACTACAGGTGTTGTATTTTTATTAATTCTTAGATATTGAATTAAACTTGCAGCATCTGTACTATTTTGTACTTGTACTATAAAATCGGCATTTTCTACTTTTTTTAGAATTTCTTCATAGGGTAAAGTTGAATCAATTATCTCAACATATTTCATTTGTGGATTATCATCAAAAAGATGTAAATAATCATATAAATATTCTTTATTATATTTATCACCTATTAAATAAATATGCTTAGCATTACGTTCTTTTAATAAATTAATTAAGTTTGTGAAATGTTTAGAAGAATTTGCAGTTTGAACTCTGAAAAAGTTATCATCTTTATTAGAAAATTGACTACTACTAGCTGTTGGTGAGATTTGAAATATATCATTGTGTTTTGATATTATATTTGAAGATATGCTAGTCATAGAGCTTGTTGCATTGCCAATTACATACTTGACATTATCTTTTATAAGCTCATTTACAACTTGTTCATTTATTTGTGCATCTTGTTTATCGTCTTTTAGAATTAATTCAATTTTTTTGTTATTTATTTGATAGTTTATTTGTTCAAATGCAAAAATAATACCATTTTTCTCATATAAACTTAAATCTGAGTATTTTCCTGTAAGTCCTAAAACAACACCAACTTTAATAGTGTCATCTTTTTTTTGATTAAAACAACCATTAAATAAAATAGTTATTAATATTAACATTAAAATATTTTTATTCATAATTCACCTACTTTATGATATCTAAAATAAAAGTAAATATCGTTATTTTAAAATTTTAACATATATTAACTAGGTTTAAGTATATTTTAAAGCCTCTTTCTATATTAATAACTATTTAAATGTGATAAAGTAATAAATTTTTTTAACATTATCAGATTTGGCGCACTTATATTGATTTAAAAATCTTTTATGCTAAAAATTTTTCTATTTTAGGTTTTATAACTATTGTCATGATTGGTGAAAAAATTAAAGCAAATGGTAATGCAGCTAAATAACTCTTAAGCCAAAAAGATGAAAATAGCTCAAAGCTAGGATAACCGATAATATTAATCGTGGTGCTTATTGCCATTATTGATTCCATACATAAGGCCATACAAATACCTACTAAAATATTTTGTAATATGTATCTTAAATTTGGAAAAATAAATTTAATAAATTTATTTGATAAAAACATAAAAACTCCACCAAGTGGCATCATAAAAAGGACTGCAAAAATTAAAGACTCTGACCATTTTATAAAGAAGTTATCAGAAAAACCAATATTTACATAGGTCATTATTGCTGTAAATATTCCTCCTATTAAAGTCATCATTCCCATCATCACTAAAATCTTTTTTAATAGTTGTTTATTAATCATTTTTATACTCAATTGAATTTAAAATAGTTTGTACATTATCTTTTGTAGAGTTATCACACTTTTTAAATTCATAACTTAAAGATAAAATTATATTTCCTAAAATAGATGAAATAATCTCTAATGCAATATCTTGATTATTGCAAGAAATAAACTCTTCTTCTATTATTCCTTTCTCTAAATATTTGCTTATTAAATTTATATTTTGTTGATTAAATTCATAAAGTTCTTTTGATTCTTTTTTTTTCTTACTAGCAGTTAGTCTTAAAAACTCAATAAATATATATGTAAACTTTTCATCTGTTGCTTTTGACATAAATAAAGATTTAACTATAAAAAATATTTTTTCTTTGTTTGTTTTAAAATTATCTATTTGCTCATCAATTAATGTATACATATTTTGAAAAGATGTTTTAATATATTCATCAATTACATCTTCTTTGTTTTTAAAATATTGATAAAAAGTTCCTTTGCCTATATTTGCTATATATGTAATCTCTGAAATTGTTGTATCTGCAATTCCTTTTGAATAAAATAAATCAGAAGCTATTTTCATAATTTCATTTTTTCTTTCTAGTTTTATATTTGCACTCATAAAAACTCTCCTTGTCTTATATTTAAGAGGATATTTCCTCTTAAATTTCTATTTCTCTTCTAAAGCTTTTTTAGCTAATTTTTTATCACTATTTGTAAGCGTCTCAACCACATAATAAAACATTGGAATAAACACAATTGCAATGAAAGTTGCAGCTAACATTCCCCCAATAACACCTGTCCCAATAGAGTGTCTACTTGCAGCTCCAGCACCTGAAGATATTGCTAATGGAACAACTCCAATAGTAAAAGCTAATGAAGTCATAATAATTGGTCGAAGTCTAAGTTTTGCAGCTTCAATTGCAGCATCTTTAATACTTAAGCCATCTTTTCTTTTAGCAATTGCAAACTCCACAATCAAAATAGCATTTTTGGCACTAAGTCCAATAAGAACTAAAAGTCCAACTTGGAAATAGATATCATTTGATAAACCTCGCAATACAGTGGCTTCAATAGAGCCTAAAACTGCAAATGGTACTGCAAATAAAATTGTAATAGGTAATAACCATCTTTCATACAATGCACATAGAACTAAATAAAGAAAAATAATACCAGCAATAAATGCAGTAGAACTATCACTAGCTACCTCTTTTTCTTGGTAAGCTGTTCCTGTCCATGCAATTGAATAATCATTTGGCAAAATCTCTTTTGCAATTTTTTCAATTTCATTTAAGGCATCAGTTGAACTAATTCCAGTAGCTGGTGAGCCTGAGATTTTAGCAGATTGAAACATATTCATTCTATTTATAATATCTGTTCCTGTTGTTTTAGTAATAGTTACAAATGATGTTACAGGTAATAATTCATCATCTGAACCTCTTACATATACTTTATCTAAACCATTAGGATCTTCTCTATATTCCTGTAATGCTTCGATAATAACACTATAATTTTTACCATTTAAAGTAAAGTCATTTACATTTTTATTTGCTAATGTTGCATTTAGTGCTGTAAAAATATCATCTGAACTAACACCCTTTGCAAATGCTTTTTGATAATCAACTTCCATTTTATATTTTGGAGTATTTATATCAAGGGTTGTTCTAACTCCTGATAGTTTTGGATTTTCATTTGCTTTTTTGATTATTTCATTTACATATTTATTTAAAATATTTATATCTGTACTATTTCTTGATTGAACATACATATCAAATCCACCTGTTAAAGACATACCTGGAATTGAACCTGGAACGATAGCAAAACTGAAACCTTCGCTCGTTGATTGCATTAATTGTCTAGTAAATTGGTTTGCTAAAAATGGTGTTTGTTGATTAGCTTCTGCTCTTTCGCTCCAATCTTTCATATCAACAAAAGTTATCATAGAATTTGATCTTTGTGTGAAAGTTGCAAAGTCCATACCTGGTATTTGCATCATTTGTTCTACATTTGGGTCTTTTGAAATAGTTTGATAAATTTCATCAGCAAGCTTTTCTGTCCTTGTAAGTGAGGAACCAGAAGGATTAGATGAAAGAATCATTACATTTCCTTGATCTTCAGTTGGTACTAATTCACTACTCATTTTTCCAAATTCAAAATATGTTATAGCAACAAAACCTGCATAAATTACTATAAAAACAAATGATAGTTTAATTACAAATTTTACTGCTTTTGCATAAGCATTAGTTAAAGAATCAAAAGCTTTATTAAACCATCTAAAAATAAAAATAGGTTCTTTATGAACTGGTTTTAATAAAAGTGCACAAAGTGCAGGAGTTAAAGTCAAAGCAACAAATCCTGAAATAATAACTGAAATAGCAATTGTTACAGCAAATTGTTGATACATAACTCCTGTTAGTCCACCTAGAAATGCAACAGGAACAAATACAGCACATAAAACTAATACAATAGCTATTAATGCTTTTGAAACCTCTTGCATAGCTTTCATTGTTGCATCTTTTGGGCTCAATCCATCACTCATATGCTTTTCAACATTTTCAATAACTACAATTGCATCATCAACAACAATACCAATAGCTAAAACTAATCCAAACAAAGTTAGAAGATTTATAGTAAATCCAAAAAGATACATTCCTGCAAATGCCCCAACTATCGAAATAGGAACAGCTAAAAGAGGAATAATTGTAGCTCTTAAGTTTTGTAAAAAAAGATAAATAATAAGCATTACTAAAATCATAGCTTCAATAAAAGTATTTATTACCTCTTCTATTGATATTTCAATAAAAGAAACAGTTTCATAAGGTATTTTATATTCGACACCTGTAGGAAAACTTTTTTCAAGTTCATCAATTTTTGATTGAATCGCTTTTGATACCTCAAGTGCATTTGCACCTGATTGTAAAAAAATCCCAAAAGGAATAGCATTTTGTCCATTGTACAAGGCTTTACTTGAATATGAAGCGGCTCCTAATTCAACTGTAGATACATCTTTTAATAAAACATTTCTACCAGTAACATCTGCTTTTAAAATAATATTTGAAAACTGTTCAACATTTTCAAATCTATTTGGTGTTTGTAGAGTATATGTAAACATTTGTTTACTAGCAATTGGTTCTTCTGCAAATTTACCTGCTGCGTATTGTTCATTTTGGTCTTGTATTTTTGTTATTACTTCAGATGCTGTTAAATTATAGTTTAATAATTTCGAAGGATCCAGCCAAACTCTTAATGCATACTCTTTTTCCCCAAAAATACTCACTCCTCCAACACCTTTAATACGTTTAAGCTCATCAACAATATTATTTTTTGCATAATTTGATAAAAAAAGAGTATCTTTTGAATTATCAGGAGAAATTAGTGAATATACTTTTAAAATACTTGGTGATTTTTCATCTACACTTAGTCCTTGACTTTGTACACTAGAAGGAAGAGTTGAAAGTACTGTTTGTACTTTATTATTCACATTTACTTTTGCTGCTTGTGTGTTAGTTCCTACTTTAAAATATATATTTATAGAAGCAGATCCCGCATCTGATGTTGTTGATTCCATATAAATCATATCTGTAACACCATTTAAACTCTCTTCAAGTGGTGCAACAACTGTTTGAGCGATAGTTTGAGCACTAGCTCCTGGATATGTCGTGGATACAGTAACCTGAGGAGGAGATACTTGAGGATATAATTCAACTGGTAAATTCTTAATTGCAAGTAATCCAGCAAGAAAAATAATAATAGAAATTACTGAAGTGAATACTGGATTTTTAATAAAATAAGATGAAATCACTTTATTTTTCTCCTTCAATAATTTTAACTTTTGTTCCTGGTCTTATTTTTGAAATATTACTAATTATGATTTTGTCATTTATTTTTAAATCACTTTCAATAATTACTCCATTTTTAGAAGTTTCGCCACTAAGATGAACTACTTTGCTTTTTGCTGTTGAATTTTCGTCAATTATATAAACTATAGAATCAGTTCCATTTTGTATAATTGCTTCTTCTGGAATAGCTATTACATTTGGCATTAAAATATTTTCAATATTTATATTTGTAAATTGTCCAATAATTACTTCATTATCTTTATTATCAAATTGAGTTCTTAATAGTAAAGTATCCGTTGCAGAATCTAAAGTTGAAGATACATATTTCAATACTCCGCCATTAATACAGTTATTTTCACAATTAATAGAAAATTTTACATTTGCTGATTTAATATGTTTTAAGTATTTTCCTATATCAGTTTGTGGTAAAGAAAATTCAGCATAAACAGAATCGGTTTTTGTAATAGTTGTAAGTGTAGTATTTGTATTTACAAAATTACCTTCATTTAGGGATGTTATTGAAACAATACCATCAATTGGAGCTTTTATTTGAGTATATTCATACTGAATTTTTGCATTTGTTAATGCAGCTTTTGCGTTATCTACATTTGCAATGGCATTTTGATAATTGTAATAGTATTCATCTTTTACAGATGCACTAATAGATTTATTTTCATAAAGTTTTTTATATCTATTCCAATCACTTGTAACTTTTACTAATAGTGCCTTTGCGCTATTTAAAGCAGCTTGTGAAGAATCTATATTTGCTTGATAAGTTTTTTGCTCAATTTTATATAGATTCTCACCTTTTTTTACAAAACTTCCTTCTAGAAAATATCTTTTTTCTAAATCTCCTGAAACTTTTGCAATAATATCTACACTTTTTTGTGCATTAATTGTTGCAGGATATCTTTTTGTAATATTTACTGTATTATTATTTACTACAAATACATTAACAGATACTTCAGGTGTTGGTTGTTCTTTTGCAAATACTAATGCACTTGATAATAGAACTAAACTTATTAATAATTTTTTCATTTTACGTACTCCCATACATTTTTACCTTTTTGATATACTAAATTAGCCTTTTTTATTTCTAATTCATACTTTGTTGCACTAAGTGAACTTATTGCATCTGACATATCACTTAAGGCTTCTAAATAGCTAACATTATCGACTAAACCATTTTCAAATTTATCTTTTATAACATTATATGTGCTAATTGCAGCATTAAGTCCAGCTTTTGCAGATTTGATTTTTATTTTTGCAATATCGTAAGATTTTTCTGCTAATCTTAAATCAACATCAGCTTTGTTTTTTTCATATTCATATTTAGATTTTGCACTTAAAAATGATTTGTAAGCAGAACTGTATGCACTTTGCGTTGAGCCAAAATCAAAGATGTTCCATGTAAGATTTACTGCAAGAACATTTTGATCTTCAAGTGCTAAATCTTCATATGCAGAATTCTCATAATTGTAGTTATAATGTTTATATGTATTACTAATACTAACTTGTGGATTGTTTGTTGTTTTTGTTGTTTTTGCACTTATAAGCGCAGTTTGCATAGAGTGTTCTAAAGATTTTATATCATTTCTCTGCTCAGCTTCATCAGAAGCAATTTCAATATAAGAACCTTCATTTATAGATACTTTTTTTCCAATAATATACTCTAGTTCATGTAAAATTGTTTGTATATCTAACTCTAATTCTTGAAGTTCTAAATTAGCACTTTCTATATTTGATACTATTTTATCTATCTCATCAATAGTTACAGTCCCAGCATCAAGAAATTTACTTAATCTTTCATTTTGTGCATTTAATTGTTCTATCTCTTTTAACTTTGCATCTTTTTGTGAAACATAAGTTAAATAGTTAAAATAGTGTTCAATCACCTCTAAAGATACTTCATTTTTCAAAGATATTAAATCCTCTTTTGAAGTTTTAATTTGAGATTCATAGGATTTATATGTTAAGTTTTTTTTCCCACCATCATATATATTATATGTTACATCTGCATATGCATTTAAAGAGTTATTATCTTGTTCACCTGATTTATACGACACATCTGTATATCCCCCACCAACACTAACTATTGGTAAATAGCCTTTTTTTGCACTTTCATAAGCCTCTTGAATTGATTCAACACTTTTTTCAGATGAAATTACATTTTTATTTTTTAATGACATTTCTATCAGATCATTTAAACTCTCACAGAAAAGTAAAGCTGGAAAACTTAATCCTAGAATTAACTTTTTAATCATTTTTTATCCTTAATAATTGCTTCCTAGGAAACTATATTTGTAAATTTAACATCTATTTACTTAAAATATACTTTCCTAGGAAGCTTTATTTATAAATAGTTTAGATTTTTTTTGCTATACTTACATTATGAAAAAGAAAATACTAGACGCATTTTATGCATTTGAAAAAAAAGAAAAACAAGAGGGTAAAAAAGGAACTGCAGGAATAACTATTCCTATGGCTATAATCAATAATATGATACATTCAAGAGGAAAGTATATTTATGAAGAACAAGGTTTAACTCAAGCAGAAATAGATATGTTAATTTCCTTACATGTACATAATGATGGTATAACAGCAGCTGAAATTTCTGATAGAATGGTTTTTTCTTCAGGTGGGATTAGTAAAGTAGTAAAAAAGCTTGAGTTAAAAAAACTGATTTCTAGAAAAGATTCCTCGGAAGACAAAAGAAGTTCACTTATTTATCTTGAAGATAAAGGTAGAGAATTAGCTTTAAAATGTATGCCACAATTTGGAAAAAATGATCAATATTTTTATGATGTCTTAAATGAAACAGAAAAAGAGATATTAGAAAAAGCATTTAAAAAGATTCTTTATTCTATTGCTGAAAAAGAGATAAAATTACAATAGTTTTTATTCAAATCTAAATATACAAAATGATGAATTAATTAAATATTTTTTTGAGTTCAATCTCATTTAAGGAGATAACTTATTTAAAAAGTTGAGAATGAGTTCCAATTCTAAGAAGTTGTAAAGTATTATCATTTATCATGTAAATAACAAGTAAATCACCACTTATATGAAATTCTTTTGTATCTTTCCCATCTCCTGTTAAAAAATGATCTCTGGCTTCTTGTGGTAATTCTTCATTCTTTAAAAGTAACGAGATATATAAAAATAGTTTTGCACTATTTGTAGGATTTAGTTGAGCTTTTTTAAATCTTTTGTAAAGATTTTATGAACAGATAAATCAAGCACCTAAATCCTTTTTTAAATCCTCTAACCTAACTTTTGTCATATTTTTATTTGCTCTTGCATCTTTAATAGCTTCAAGTGTTTCATTATTTGGAATTTTTATTTTAAAAGGAATTCCTCTTTCTAAAACAGACTGTGTTAAAAATATATTAAAAGCTTCACTTAGTCCTAAACCATATTGTTTAAAAATTTCTTGAGCTTTCTCTTTTGTAGTTGCATCAAGATAAACATTTGTTCTAACTTTATTTGTTGTTGCAGTCATTTCAAATCCTTTATTTATTGACAATATTAACTCTAAGATACATTTTAAGAGTGTTACAATAACCGGTGGAAAAGTGGCAGAATAAGAAAATCTATGAAGAAATTAATTTTACAATTTTCTTTCATACAGAAATCTGTTCTTTTTAATAAAGTTGTAAATTCACTATCAAATTAGCTATAATATTAACTATAAAATATAGGAGTTAATAAAATGGTAAGTTATACACAAAATGAGTTATTATCAATTACAGACTTTACAAAATCAATAAGTAAAATTCTTGGAAATTTAAAAGAACATAGTTTAGAAAAAGTTGGTGTTCTAAAAAACAATAAATTGGAAGCTGTTGTTATTTCAACACAGGAATATGAAAGATTAAAAGAGATTGAAGAGCTAATGAATAATATTGAACATAAAGAGATATATGAAATAGTTCAAAGCAGAATCAATACTTCTAAATCTGATTATGTATCTTTAGATGATATGGCTAAAAAATTCAACATAGATACAAGTTCTTTATAATATGTATGAACTAAAATTACATCCAAAAGTTGAAGACGATTTAAAAGAACTTGATAATGCACTTCAGATTCAAGTATTCAAGAAATTAAAACAAATTCAAAATTCTCCAGAACTTGTACTTCCTCTTGGAAATAAGAATAATATGAACCTAAGTGGATTTAAAAAAGTATATGTAGCAAAAAAGAGAGTTAGAATTGTTTATGAAATTCAAGATGATGAATTATTAATTTACACAATTGCCATTGGAAAAAGAGATGATATGGAAGTTTATAAAAAAGCAAATGAGAGATTATAAATATCTTTATGTAGTATTAATCTAAATTAATTGGTTGCAGTTTTTTAAATTAAGATTTTTAATCATCTGTTTTCCGACACCCATCAATTTTTCAGAATTTTTAATTTAAAAAAATATACGAAAATTAGGAAATATGTTTTTCGTTTGATGTCGGAAAATATAAAGTTAGTTTTCGTATATATAATAAAATCTCGAGCTTGAGATAGGGAAAAAGTGTTTGAATTTTAGTTACCATTCCAATTGTTTGAATTATTAATATTGTTTTAGAATCACTTATTAAAAAAATTATCTGTAATTTGCTTTTCTTGAAGATTAATATTTTTAGCCATAGCTCTGATTCTTTCATCTTCTTCATAAAGATCTAATTTTTGTTTCACAAAATCTTCTGCACCACTGATATTTTTTGATTTTTGTATAATTTCTTCTTGTAATTCATTTATTCTAATAAGTGCATTTTTCATAAGTTGATCATTAAATTTCAAAATCTACTCCTATTTTATTTTTGATAAAATTATCATCAACATTTTGATAAAAAGTATCCTCTCTTTTATCAATAAAGTGTAAATTAATACTTTCTTTAAATATTGATTTTATCTCTAGTACGGTGTTATAAGAGTTGAAATTACTCTTAACAAACACTTCTTTAGGGACTTTTCTATGTGTTACTACTTCTCTTCTTGTTGCATATTCAAAACAAACTTTTGGATAATTATAGAGATAATATATATGAATATTGTAGCCTCTTTTTATTAATCTTTCAATATTTTGAATAGCTAAATTAACATTAGATAGATTAGAGTCTAAAATAATAGAATAACCTTTTTTTAAAGCATAGTTAAAAAGTTCATTAAATCCTCTACTGGCAACTTTTTGGAAAATATCTGAATTCTGACCATCATAACCAACTGGCTTGAAGAACTCTCTAATATTATCAGTATCTATATGTAAAATATCTGGATTATTTTCCTTGAAAAAAATCCCTAACTCAGTTTTCCCAACACCACTCATACCAGCTGTAAATATAGCTATTTTTTCATCTGTAGCTTGTATCTCATTTGTGTACTCATTTAAAAATTGTTGTTTGTTCTGATTAAGATAGTCTGTAGCTATTTTTTCTAATTTGTTCATTTTAAGTTATTCTTTTATAAATTTTGAATTTGATTTAATGCAAAAATTGTTTTATCACCATCATTTAACTTAGATTATAACATACTCCTACCATGTTTTAAATTATATATTATATTCTTAAATCTGTATATATACATCTATTAAGTAATATGAGTAATAATATAAATAGGCAACAGCTTTTAAAATCCAAATTCTATAAGCAACTTACAACCATCTGTTTTCCGACACCCTATCAAATTTTTGTTATTCTCAACTTTAAAAAATATACGAAAACCAAGAAATATGTTTTCCATATAGTGTCGGGAAATATAAAACTAATTTCGTATATAGGGAAGGTTGTTACTTAAATTATATATAAAATCATATTCTCTAGAGAAAATTATTTTTTAAAATAATCCCTTTTCATTCAATGAAATATAACCCATTTTTTTATAACCTTTTTGTCTTTTCTGAAAACTAGATCGTAACATGGGAGTATTTTCATCATAAAAATCTATAGCTATACACTCTTGACCGTCTCTTCCTATTCGTCCAAGATATTGAACTATTCTTCCCCAATATGAAACAGGCATAGTAAGAACAATAGCATCAAGATGAGAAAAATCTATTCCTTCACCAATAAAAGAGCTAGTTGATAAAATAATTGATGAACTATTAGCTTCTTTTAAAAACTCTTTTTTCATTTTTGATTTTAATCCACCATGAATAAGAGTTGATCTTATTTTTTTTGCATCTAATAGATGATATAAAATATTTAAATGTTCAATTCTTTCACTAAGTACTAAGATATTTCTATCTTTTAATTTTTCAATTTCAGATATTATGAGATTATTCCTATCAAAATCTTCTACCATTTCATTTAGAATTAATGAAAAATCATCACTTAGTGCTTCAAATGTAGAAACAATTGTTTTTAATGTATATATTTTTTTAATCTCTTTTTTTGATTCATATGCAATATCTCCACATTGTATAAACATAATTGGATGCATCCCATCTTGTCTTGCAGGTGTTGCACTTAAACCTAAAACAAATTTTCCTTTAAATCTTTTTAAAGGTATTTCAAATGAAACTGCTGGAATATGATGTACTTCATCAATAATAATTTGTGAATATTCTTCAATCAGTTCAGGTCTATTTTTTAGTGATTGTAAAGTAGCTATATCTAAATATGAATTTAGTTTTTTCTTACCATTTCCAAGTTTTCCAATGGCTTTTATATCAATCTGAAAATATTCACATAGTCGCTCAACCCATTGATCAAGTAAATTGCTTTTGTTTACTAAAATCAAGGTATTAACTTTTCTTTTTTCAATTACTGCTGCTGCAACTGCCGTTTTACCAAATCCTGGAGGTGCAATCAAAATTGAATAATCTTGTAGGAGTATTTTTTCTAAAGCTATTTGCTGTTCATCTTTTAAAGTGAGATTAAAATTTAGTTTCTCGATAGACTTTACAAATCGTTTATCTTCAATAAAAAAGTTTTGCTTTATTAGAGTTGAAAAGGTTAAGAACTTTATTTATAAGTCCTCTTGGAACAATAATATATTTTTCATTTATATCAAATGATGTAATAATTCTTGGTGTATTAAAAGTAGAGAATCTTAAATTCTGTAACTTAAAAAACTCTGGATTTGAAAAGCTTGATAATCTTTGTAGTTTATTTAATACTTCTTTTGAGAGATTTTGTTTTTCGATATATAAAGCATCATATAAAATTGCTTTGGTTGTTTTTGGAAAAACAAGTGGTTTTTTTTGTTTGATTTCCCAAGGCATTAGATTTTCATCATTGTTTGAATTTAATAAATACTCTCGTAAAATTGCTGATACTTGATAGAATGATATTCTTGAAATATTTTGTAATACTTCCCATTGATTTTGAAAGGCTTGCATTGTATCAATATCAATAAAAACTGTTTTATTTTCACATCTTGAACCATAATGAAGAGGAAGCGCTATTAAATTTCCTAATGCATCAGGTGATACAAAATCTTGATTCGGAAACATTCTATCATAGCTTGTCATATCAATTCCACTACTTGTATCCATAGCTTTTGTGATGATTATATCACCTAGCTTTCTGGCATCCTTTGCTTTAATTGCTAATTCAAAAGAGTACCAAATATGGATGCCATTTCCTGATTTTGAGACCTCTATCAATGGTTTTAATCCAAGATTTTGTGATATTTTATTTATAGCTCTTGAATCTTCAATAAAACTTGCTTTATCTAAATCAATTACTAAAAACTTTGCCATAGTTTGATTTACTACAACATAAGTACCTAGTCTAATTTTTCCTTCTAGATGTTGTTGAATAATCTCATTTGAAATAGGAATATAATCATTACCTTTAAAAGTATAAGTAGAGGGAGAATATCCTTTTTTTAATCCATCTTTGCTAATCCAATATTTTGCAAAAACATCACTTCTACCAATAAAAAGAGATTTAAAAAGTTCAATTTTTTGCTCTTTTGAAAAAGGTGATAACTTTTCTATTTCTTTTTTTGTTTGAAGAATCTCATGATCTAAATTGATTTTCTGAAATTCTAAGTGTTGTAGCTTTTGGTGAAGTTCTGGAAGAGTCATTTATTTTCCAATTAGTTAAATTTCTAATTTGTCAAACCAACCATTTTGTTTTAAGGTTTCACATCTTAATTTAAAGTTTTTTTGCATAACTTCTTTTAATGTAGTTTTTTCTTTTATTTTTATTTTTTTATTTTGAGCATTAGGTTTTTCTTTTACATAAAAATCAATATTTTCTAATGATGAAATTTTTTCAATATAACTTGGCATTTCCTCAATATATATTTTTAATATCTTTGATGCACTTATTTTAAATTCATTTTTATCTATTTTGCTTATATTTACTAATTTTAGAAAATCGTTAAATCTTATATTAGTTTGCTTTCCATTAATAGTTAAGTGAGATTCGAAATTTCTAATTCCATTATAAAACCCTGTACTTGCAATATCATATAAAGGTGCAATGAAAACTTTATCATTATCATAAATTGCTGAAATATTTTTAGTATGCATATCTTCATGACGAATAATAAATGAATAAAAGTAATATTCAAGCATTCTTAATCGATCAGCAACTCTTGGAAAAACTTTTACGGAAGTTTCAAAAAGTTTTTCTGAACTAGGTTTATATTTATTCTCACTATTTAAGCCCATAAAAGTAGAAAATTCTTTTCTTTGGAATTTGTATGTCCCAATTCTGTCAAAATATTTTATGAAATAGTGATATTCTTCATCCGCAGAACTTTTAAATATCCCACTAAGAGGTACATCAAAACCTAATTCATTTTTTGCAAAACTCATATGTAGATGTTCATTTATTGCAATATGAGGGAAATAATATTCACTATTAAAATCTGCTTTTAATGGATCATAAGGTTTTATGAAATAATTTGCATCTTCTCCATTTCTAGGTATTCTTATACTATCTTCATCAATTACTACTTGGAGTTTATGTTGATAACCTGATAAACTCATTGTTCTAATATTTTTAATATCTTCTAATTCTTTCATATGAAGGGTAGGAAAAAGTGAAATTTCATCTATATCAACTTTGTATGTTAAAACATTTGGAAACTTATTTTTACCTAGTATTTTTTCTTTTTGTGATAAATAACTTTGAAACTTTAATTCTTTTTCTATTTCAATAAATTTGGGAGAAAAAATTAAATCATTTTTACTATAGTCATTATTAGCTAATAAAAAAAACTCTGTTGCATTTCCAACTTTATCTATTAATATTTTTCTGTCAATTCCTTCTGGTAAACATTCTTCAAAATCAACAAAACAAGATTCTTGTGAAAAAGTTTGAAAACTAAAAGACATTTCAAATTTTACTGTATGTTTTGATTTTAATAAATAGTTTGTATCATATGCAAAATAGTAAGATTGATAATCATATGCTAGATAGCCAATTAAGATTTGGTTTTGATAAATAAAAAGTTTTTGTTCAAAATCTTCAAAATATATCTTTGAAATTTTATAAGCTGTATTAGAACTTTGACCAAAGATTTTAATTCTTTTAAAATTTTCTAATTTTTTTAATTCATTTAAAATAGCTCGTTTTGAAACTCTTTCTAAATTATCTTCAATCTCTTTTCTTGAGAACATCTTTTCTGGATTAGAATTTAGAAATTTTATAATATCTATAGAGAGTTGGTTCATTTTATAACCTTAAAAATAAATAAATTATATACACGAGATACACAAGAAGTATATTTTAATAAAACTTAATTAAATATTAATAGTATGCACGAGAGAGACAAGATAAAAATATTTAAAAACAGTATGTGAGAAATTATTTTTTAACATCTGTTTTCCGACACCCATTAATTTTTCCATATTTTAAATTTTAGAAATTGTACGGAAACTAAGAAATATGTTTTTCGCATTATGTCGAAAAACATAAAAGTAGTTTTCGTATATAATTATTTAACTTTATAAAATTTTTTTGATAATTAAAAATATAAATGTTTTTTGTGATTTATAAATTCCTAAATTTTTCAATTAAGAATTTTATTTTTAATTCATGCGCCAAACTTAAAGTACTATTTCTATAAGAAATAAACAAATCTTTACCACAACATATTTATTAAGAAAATATTTGCATCTAGCTATAAATTCTAAACTCAATAAAAATTAATTTAGATATTATTCTTTATGAAAAAATTATTATTACTAGAAGATGATCAAGTGTTAGCTGAATCTCTTATTGAGCTTTTAGAAAGTGAAAACTTTGATATTGTTCATGTGCTTAATTCTCAAAAAGCTTTGGATGAAACATTTTTACAAAAATTCGATTTATTACTACTAGATGTTAATGTTCCTTTATTTAATGGTTTTGAGCTTTTAAAAAGTTTAAGAGATAGTGGTGATAAGACTCCTGCTATATTTCTTACTGCACTTACTGATATTGCATCTTTATCAAAAGGTTTTGATGCAGGTGCTGATGACTATATAAAAAAACCTTTTGATTTTGATGAGTTGCTTATTCGAATAAATGCTATTTTAAAAAAGCAGTATCATACTTATAGTAATGAACTTACACTTGATGATTTTCATTTTTTTATAGAAAAAAATGAACTTTATAAATCAGATATTTTTATTCCTCTAACTCCTTATGAATTAAAGCTTGTTTTATTGTTTTTTAAAAATATAAATACTACATTGACTAAAGATTTTCTAATTGATTCTTTAGATGATTTTAAAGATATAAGCGAAGGAGCTCTTCGTGTACATATTACAAATTTACGTAAAATTGGCTTACCAATTGCAACAGTAAAAGGAATAGGATACCGTTTTGCATCGTCATGAAAAGAATGCTTTTTTAAAGTTTTTTATTACTTATTTTTTTAGTGTTGCCTTACTTATTTTAATTGCTGGATTTTTTTATTTTCAACAAATGAAAGAAGGATATTTAAAAGCAGAAGATTTTTCTTTAATTACCTACGCTCGTTATATTAAAATTGGGGATAGTAGTAATACTTATTCTAGTGAATATCATCATAAATTTGTTGATACCCATAATAAATATATAGATATTAGGAACTTTGAGAAAATAGGAAAAGAATTTACAAAGCTTATTCCCATGTCAAATAATGAACCATATCTTCAAGTTTTTAAATCAGATGAAAATTTTAATAATGAAGTTTATGAATTACTATTAAGAGTTATAGCTGTTCAACTTTTATTACTATTTATCTTTGCAACACTTAGTTTTTATTTGGCAAAAAGTTCTTTAAAACCTCTAAAAGAGAGTATTGAAACTTTAGATAAATTTGCAAAAGATCTAATTCATGATTTAAATACACCAATTACTGCCATGAAATTAAATATTAAATTACTTGAAAAAGATCCACAAATAAAGAATATCAAAGCTATTGAGAGATTAAATAAAAGTATAAATACAGTTACAGAGTTACATGAAAACTTAACTGTTCTACTTGAAAAAAGAACTTTTCAAATCATATCTGTAAATGTATTTGATATTGTTCGAGAAGTTGTTCATCTTCATGAGCCAAGTTATCCTAACATTACATTTGATATTTCAAAGAATTCTTTGATTATTGACACAAATCCCAATGCTTTAAAAGAAGTGTTACACAATATCATTTCTAATGCTTGTAAATATAATTGTCACAATGGATATGTACGAGTTTATGAAGAAAATAAAATATTGCATATTAGAAATAGTGGTGCTGAAATTAATGAAACTAATAAGATTTTTAATCGAAATTATAGTGAACAAAATAGTAGCGGAATAGGATTAGATATAGTTAAGCGTTTATGTGATGCTATGAATATAAAAATTGAGGTTACATCAGATGAAGAAAGTAATTGTTTTAGTTTAATCTTTGATAAATAATCCTTTATCCTAACATTAAGCTAATATGAGAAGAGTACAATAACCATATTATTTTGATAAAGGATTCCAAATGAAAAAAAGCTTATTACTATTAAGCTTATTCTTCTCATGTGCTTATACTCAAACTTTGAGTTTAGAACAAAGCATAGAAAAAACTCTTTTAAACAATCCAGATATTCAATCTTTTATTTTAAAAACTGAATTATCGCAGAAAAATTATGATGTAACTTTTGCTGATAATTTGCCACAAATAAATCTGCAAGGAGAATATGATTTTTCTCAAACATATACAAGTTCTGCAAATGGAACTTTTTATACTAAAAAAAAAGATGGTTGGTATTCAGGGGCTAGTTTAAAGCAAAAGATATGGGATTTCCAAAAAACTTCCTCTAAATTAGATTCTTTAAAAATAGATGAAGATATAGCTAGCTTATCTTTAGAAGATATGAAAGCACTTATGGCTTACAAAATAAAATCTTTGTATAAACTTATTGTTGTTCAAAAAGAAGCAATAGAAGTTCATAAAAAAGATTTGGATTCTAAAAAAGCTTATTATGAACAAGCTCAAGCCCTTGTTGCTCAAGGGTTTAAAACAAAAGCAGATTCAAGTCGTTTTTTATCAGCGGTTTATTTTTCAGAAGAAAATCTAGCCATTGCACAAGCTTCATTTGATAAAACAAAGAAATCTCTTTCTTTATATATTGGAGAAAAAATAAAAGATGATACTACTTTTGAATCAGATATTATAAAGAAAAATTATTCTTTTGAACCAGATTTAGTAGAAGATGAAATTTTAAGTAATAATTCTCAACTAAAAATAAATGCATTAAATATTGATAAAAATAAACTTTTATATAAATCTGCAAAAGCTTCCCATTATGGTTCAATCGATGGTGTTGCTTCTTATAATCATTTTAATACTTTAAATGAATATAACACTTCAACTATTGGTGTAACAGTTGTTGTCCCACTTTATAGTGGAGGAAGAATAGAAGCTGAAACACAAAAAGCCAGAATAAATATTCAAATAGCTAAACAAGAGCAATCATCTAAAATATTGGCTATTAAAGAAAATTTATCTAATTTACTTATTGATATTGCTAGATATGATAAAACAATCGCTTCAAAACAAGCTCAACTTCGTTGGGCTAATGATACAAATGATGTTTTAAAAGGACGATATAAAGAAGGTCTTTCAACGTATATTGAGGTACTTGATGCTGAGTCATTAATATTAACTGCACAATTAGACCTACTTGAAGCATATTACACTAAAAGTATATCCATAGATCAAGTTGATTATTTAAAAGGAAAAATACAATGAATAAAAAAATTAAATATATAATAATTATACTACTTGCTATTGTAGGAGGATTTCTTTTTTATAAGAACGTTTATATTGTCAAAACTACTTATAAAACTCTTTCACCCAAAGTTGCTAATTTAGATATTAAAGTATTTGGAATAGGGAATGTAAGTGCTAAGGATATATATTCTATTACAGCTCAAACAGGAGGAAAAATTATATCAATTCTTACAGATGAAGGACAATGGGTAAAAAAAGGTGATTTACTAATTACTATAGATCCAGTTGATATGCCTGAATTAGTTCAAGAAATGCTTATAAGTGTTGAAAAGACAAAATCTGAGCTTAGGGCACTAACAAAAGAAAGTGAGAGCTTAAATGCTCAAAAAGAATTAGCTTTGATTACTTATAAAAGATATGAAAATTTACTTAAACAATCTTTCGTTTCTAAATCTGAATTTGATAAAGCAAAAACAGATTTAGATGCTTTAACAGCACAATTAGAAGCAACCTTAGTTCGTATTGAGTCAAGTAAAATTGAAGTTCAACGTACGCAAAAAAATGCAGATTCTTTAAAAACAAAATTATCTAGATTTCAAATTTATGCTCCAGTTGATGGTTATGTAATATCCAAAAGTGCAGAAGTAGCACAAAATGTTGCTTCTGCTACGACTATTTTAAAAATCGTTGATCCTAAAACTCTTTGGATAAGAGCTTATATAGATGAAAAGATTAGTGGTGATATAAAAGTTGGACAAAAAGCAGAAATAACTCTTCGTTCTCAAAGTAATAAACTATTTACTGGATCTGTTAAGCGAATTGTTGCACAAAGTGATGCTGTAACTCAAGAAAGAGAAATAAATGTAGCCTTCGATGAATTACCAATTCCTTTTTATATTAATGAACAAGCAAGAGTTACGATAAATGCAAAAACAATATCAAATGCAATTACAATTCCTTTAAATACATTAAAAGTTGAAGATGAGAAAGAAGGGGTTTGGACTTTTGTGGATAATAAAGCTTATTTTAAAGAGCTCAATATTCAAGCAAAAGGTGATAATGAAGCTGCAATAACAAGTGGTATAAAAATAGAAGATATTATAATCATACCAGATAGTAGTAAAAAAGCTTTAAGTGAAGGAATGAGGATTCATCAATGATTAATCTAGCCAAAAAAGATATATCTCACTCCCTTGGAAAGTTTTTAGTAACGGCAATGGGTGTAGGTATGCTTCTTGGAATAGTACTTATTATGATGGGAGTATATCGAGGTATGGTTGTTGATGCAGAGATATTAATTAATGATATAAATGCAGACTTGTGGATAGTTCAAGAAGATACTCTAGGCCCTTTTGCCGAATCATCAAGAGTTCATGAAGACTTGAAAAATTCTATAAGTATTATTGATGGAGTGAAGTATAGTGAAGCTATAACCTTTCAAAATATACAACTTCCACAAGGGAGTATGCCTATTCGAGTTATGGCTGTTGGATATGATCCTTTTGGTAATATAAATCCAATAAATCCAAATAGACTGATCCAAGGAAGTAAGTTAACAAAAGATCATTATCAAATTGTTGTTTCTAAAGAAACAGGTTTTAAACTCCATGATGAGATAATACTTGCAAGAGATAAGTATGAAGTAGTTGGTGTAACAGAAAAAACCGTATCTTCAGGAGGTGATTTATTAGTTTATATCAGCTTAAAAGATGCACAAAAAAACCAATTCTCATATTCTAATAACAGAGTAAGAAGTGATCGTGAACGTGGAATAACCCAAACGGATACTTCCATGGTAAATGCAATAATAGCAAATCTAAAAGATGGATATAACATAGATGAAGTTGCAAAAAATATAAAAGAGTGGAAACATAAAAGTGTTTATACAAAACAAGAACAAGAAGATATTTTAGCAAAAAATCTTATTGAAAGAGCAGCGAAACAAATAGGCTTATTTACGGGTATTCTTATTTTAGTTTCAACAATTATAATAGCTCTTATCATATACACTATGACTCTTGAAAAGATGAAAGAAATATCTATAATGAAACTTATAGGAATCCCAAATAGTGTAATTATAAAGATGATTGTACAAGAAACACTTCTTCTTGGTATTATTGCTTTTATTTCAGGAAATATTTTTTCTCATTTAATATATGAGAAGTTTCCCAAAAGAGTTGTATTAGAAATTTCTGATGCTTGGCTACTTTTTATAGTTGTAATAATTGTTTCTATTTTATCATCTTTTATAGGTGTAAAAAAAGTTATAAGTGCTGATCCAGCAGCTGCAATAGGAGGATAATATGAATAAACAAAGTATTCGTGTTGAAAATCTAGTAAAAAGTTTTGGAAAAGGTGATAGTCTTGTCGATGTTATAGATAAAGCATCTTTTAGTGTAGAAACAGGGGAATTAATAGCATTGATTGCACCAAGTGGTGCTGGAAAAACTACATTACTTATGATGATAGGATGTGTTGAAGAACCAACAAGTGGTCAAATATGGCTTGGTGATGAAAAAGTATATGATAATAAATGGTTAAATAAAGATACAAGAAAGATTCGTAGGGAGAAAATAGGATTTATTTTTCAAGCGCATTATCTTATACCTTTTCTAAATATTATAGACAATATAACTCTTTTACCTCAAACTAGTGGGCAATCAAAAGAAGAATCAGAAAAAGTAGCAATGGAACTTTTGAAATATTTTGATATTAGTGAAAAAGCTCATGCCATGCCTTCTCAACTTTCAGGTGGTCAAAATCAAAGAGTTGCAATTGCTCGTGCCTTGGCAAATAAACCTAAAATAATATTAGCAGATGAACCAACTGCTGCTCTTGATAATGAGCGCTCAATTAGTGTAGTTAAAATGCTTAAAAAAATAGCAATAGAACAAAATGTAGCTGTTATTATGGTAACACACGATGAAGCCATGCTTCCCTTATGTGATAGGATACTTAAAATTGAGAATAAAAAAGTAGTTTCTACTATTTCAAAAGATTCTACTTTTGTTTGATTTTTTTTAGTAATTTAAATAAAAACTTTGGAACCAATAGGCTATTTGATTGATTTATCTTATTTCTAGAGAATTATTCTCTAGATTATAAAAAAAGGCTTTCTAGTTTTTCTTTATCTATTGATTTTTTTTCATAATCAATCCATCCATCATTTTCAAATAATTTTAATCTTCTTGATAATGTTTCAGGTGTGATATTTAAAAATTCAGCAATTATTATTCTTTTTGTATTAAAAAATTCTTTTGTATTGTCGCATATATACTTTGCAATTCTTTCTTCAGAAGTAAGGACTATATCAAAATGTATAATATTTTCAAGAGTTCTTATTTTCTTTATAAGTGAAGTTTGAATAACTAAAGCTAAGTTAGGATCAGAATAAAGAAGGTGTTTTAAATTCTTAAAATCAATTTTTAGTGCTTCTATTTCTGTAAAAGCTTTTCCTGTTGCAGGATATGGAATATTTTCAAAATTTGCAACTTCTGCTATGAATTCATTACTATAATGATATTTTATGATGATTTCTTTGTTATTTGATGAAGTTTTATAGAACTTTACTATACCTTTTGTAAGTAGAAATAAACAATTAGAATCTTCACCTTCATAAAAAAGAATATTATCTTTTGATAGTTTTAAATATGAAGTATATTTAGCTATTTCTTTTAGAGTTTCGTCACATACATTTTTGAAAAGAGAAACATTTCGTAACTTTTGCAGCATATTAACCCCTAAATTAAATACATTTGTATTATATTAGGAATAATTAAATATCATCTTAACTTATTAATACTCTTTTTTCAATATCAAATTTTTTTCTTCTTTCCCAAAGAGATTTTCTAGAAATTCCAAGTTTTTTGGATAATTCTGTATCTGTATATTTATGCTGATAAGAAGTTACCATAGCTTTTACATAATCAGGAATAGTCATAATATTTGAATTAGCTAATAATCCCTTTTCATTCCTAGCTTCAACCTTTGTATAGGGAAAATCAAGTTCTTCTTCTAATGTAGAAATTATACAATTCTTTTTTTCGATTATTTTTAAAAGATTTTCTTTAGAACATTTCCTTAAAGTATGATAATTAGTTAAATAAAGAATTGATGTTCTGCGAATTGCATTTATTTTATTTTGCCAATCTTTAGCACTTAATGAAATAAATATTACAGGTAAGGCCATTTTAATGGATAGTTCATAAACTAATTTATCTGCATGTTTCTGAACATTAGTTTCTATTAATATGGGAAAAGAAGTTGCTGATAGAACATCTGTAGTATTGATATCTAACATAGTAAATTGAAAATAATTTCTTAATTTTTGAAGTTCTTTATTGATATCTTTACATTCTTTATAATGGTGAATTTTTCTTATTAATTCATTCATAATAAATGGTTTCATTATATAATCTTTAGCACCACTTTTAATATGAAGAGTAACAGTTTCATCTGAAATATAAGATACTAAAAGAATAATACAATTCTCATTGTATTTTTTTATTATATTATTACAAAAATTAAAAGGGAAAGAAGTTGATAATAAAATTACATCATACTCTTTTGTGAAAGCATCCGTGTTTGGTAAATCGATGTGATCACAATTATGTCCATCATTTATTAATCTTGATACAATTTTTTGTGCTAAATAAATCTCATTTTCTATTACTAATATATTCATTCATTTTTCCATTTATAATATTTATAATTGTTATATTTTATGAATAACAACTTTTTTCTTTTCAATAGAATTTATTCTATTTCTGAAATATGAATGCTAAATACCGTTCTTTTACTTCATAACTTTGTGATTATACTGCTAAACAATAATAGATAAAATGATATTTATCAATTTACTTATTTAAATCCTTAACAAAATCCTTTCCAAATTTAATACATTCTTTAATAGTCTCTTCATCTGGTTTCCAAGAAACCCTTAATCCTTCATTTACCAACGCAAATCCACTATCAGTTAATTTTGCATTTATTAGTTTAACCGACTCTCCACTCCATCCATATGAACCAAAAGCTGCTGCTTGTTTATTTTTAAATTCTAAAGATTTTACAAATTCAAACAAAGAAGCAATAGTTGTTAAAATACCTTTATTTACTGTTGGTGATCCTACTAATATGGCTTTTGATTTAAAAACTTCAGTAATAACATCATTTTTATCTTTTTTAGATAAGTGTATTAATTTAATAACTGTTTGGCTATCTGCTTCTTTTATTCCTTGGGCTATTGCTTCTGCCATATCTCTTGTTGATTCCCACATTGTGTCATATAGAATTGTTATCTGATTTTCTTGATAGTTTTGCGCCCATTTTAAATACAGTTCTACAATTTGTGTTGGGTTATTTCTCCAAATTACTCCATGTGAAGGACAAATCATATCAAGAGGAAGATTTAAAGATAAAATTTCTTCAATTTTCTTGATAACTTTTGAATTATAAGGAGTTAATATATTTGAATAGTATTTTAAACATTCAACAAATAATTCATTTTGATCAACCAAGTCATTGTATATAGCTGATGTAGCATAATGTTGTCCAAAGGCATCATTGCTAAAGAGCATATTATCTTGTGTTAAATAGCAAATCATATTATCAGGCCAGTGTAACATTGGAGTTTCTACAAAAATTAATTCTTTATCACCTAAATTAAGTTTTTCTCCCGTTTTAACAATATTAAAATTCCAATCTTGATGATATTGTCCTTTTAATGATTTTGCACAATTATTAGTGCAATAAATTGGAGTATTAGGTATAAGTTTCATTAATTCAGGAAGTGCACCCGTATGATCTTTTTCACCATGATTTATAATTATATAATCTATATCATCTAAATTAATTTCATTTTTAAGATTTTTAATAAATATATCTGTAAATGTTGAATCAACAGTATCAATTAAAACATTTTTTTGTTCTTTAATAAGGTATGCATTATAAGATGAACCTTTATGTGTTGAATACTTATATCCTTGGTAACTTTCAATTTCCCAATCTACATTTCCTACAAGGTAAATGTTGTTTTTTATATTAAATCCCATTTTCCACCTCAATTAATTATTTCAAAATCTTCTTTTTTAACACCACAATCAGGACATTCCCAATCATTAGGAATATCCTCAAATGCAGTTCCTGGTTCAATACCTGAATCTAAATCACCTATTTCTGGATCATATATATATCCACAAACAGTACAAACATATTTATTCATAATAAATTCCTTTTAATTTTAAATAAGAGTTTCTAATCAATTAATAATAACTAAAATAATTAATTATATTTTGATATAAATCAAGATAATTTTTAAATTATTTTCTTAAAATTGTGAAAAGAAGAATTTAAATGAAAACTATTATTCCTATTAAAAGAAAATGAAATTAATGATATTGTAGGTCATTAAGAAATTAATACATAAGGAAGATATTGTTATTGATAATTCTTTTGAAGAGTTTTTAACATAATATTATAATTCTTGAAGAAAAAAAGTTTATTAGTTTAATATATAAGTATAATTGATAGAAATAATTTAGATTTTTATTGTTTGTTTACTAGTTTAATATTAATCTATATTTGTAATTATTTGATAGGATAACAAATGAAAGAATATACCCAGTTAAAAGAACACTATAAATTTACTGAAGAAGAAGCTCTTATTTTAAAAAAACTTCAACCAAGAATGGAAAAACTAGCCGATACATTTATTGATGAATTTTATGATTATATTTGGGGCTTTGGTAGAACAGCAAAATATTTAAAAAACAATGAAATCATTAGTAGACATAAGATTAAAATTAAAGCTTGGTTCATAAATCTTTTTTCTGGTAAATATGATATATCTTATTTTTTATCTATTTATAAAATAGGTGAAATTCACGTTCAAATTGGTCTTCCTACTCACTATGTAAATTCTGCTTTCACTTTTGTTAGAACATTTGTACTTAAGAGTATAGAAGAGAATTTTGAAAATAAAGAACAACATGTAAGAGAAATCAATGCAGTAGAAAAAATAATTGATATGAATTTGGATGTTTTAACAAGCTCATATAGAGAAGAAGAACTTGGGAAATTTTTATCATTATCTCGAACAGAGAAAGGAATCTTATCTTCACTAAAAAAATTCAATTCTTTTATTAATTACTTTTTAGCATTAGCATTAGGAATTATTGCTTTTTTTGCTATTGGTTTATTTGTTTATGATATTTATTTATTATTTTTTACTGATATAAAAATAGAAAAAGGTATTTTGACAGTTCTTGGAAGTTTATTAGTACTATGGGCATCAATTGAATTAATACATGAAGAGATAAAACATTTACAAGGTAAAGGTTTTGCCATTGGTGCATTTATTATGCTCGCAATGGCTGCGTTGATTAGAAAAGTATTAATATATTCCCTTTCAACAGAAAAAGCGACAGAATTATTAATAATTGCTATCGTGATAGTTGCATTAGCAATTTCTTACTGGTTAGTTAGCATTAATAAAAGGAATTCTGATAATAATTAAACTATAAAAAAGAGATTTATTTAGTTTACTTTTAATAAGTATATTTTCAATAATAAGTCCTCTATTCTTGATATAAATCTATTTTATTTATCTCGCTATAGGATAATATAGTGATTAAAAAAAAGGATTTATATATGGCAAAAGTAGTTCTAATTACAGGTGCAACATCAGGAATGGGTGAGTTAACATCAAAGTTACTTAGTAATAATGGATATATTGTTTATGCTGGGACAAGAGATAAAAATACAATAAGTAATGATGGATTATTAAAAAGCATATATATAGATGTAACTAAGACAGAAAGTATAAATAATGCTGTTGAAAAGATTATAAAAGATGAGGGCAAAATTGATGTTCTTGTTAACAATGCTGGATATGGTCTTCTTTCAACTGTAGAAGATGGAACAGATGAAGAAATGTTTAATCAGTTTGATGTAAATGTATTTGGACTACTCAAAGTTACAAGAGCAGTTCTTCCATATATGAGAGAAGCAAAAGCAGGAGTTATAATTAATATTAGCTCATTTTTAGGAAAGATGGGACTTCCTCTTTTAGCTCATTACAATGCATCTAAGTATGCAGTTGAAGGAATAGTAGACTCTTTAAGATTTGAAACTCTACCGTATAATGTAAGAGTTCATTCTATCCAAGCAGGACTTTTTGGAACAAACTTTGTAAAAAATGGTTTAGTTGTTAATTCAAAAACAACAGATGAAAACTCACCCTATAAAGATTTGGTAGCACATTTTGTTCCAATAGTGGCAAAAGCAATAAATGAAGGTCCTTCTGCTCAACCAATAGCTGATGCAGTAAAAAATATTATAGAAGATGAAAACTCAGAAATATTTGTTCCTGTGGGAGATGAGGCTAAAACTTTTATACCACTAAGAAAAGAGTTAAGCGATAAAGCATTTGAGCAAAAAGTTAGAGATACTTTTAGTATTTAATATATAATTAGAAATATTCTTTAGTTAAATATTTTGATGTATGTAAAGTAATCTCATATTTTCTGTTAACATATAAAAGAATATTTCTAAGTTTTCCTGCATTTCTTCAAATCTAATTGAAACTTGTGATTATTGATAATAGATGATATTCTTCAATCACCTCGATAGATTAAATAATTAAAACAAATAAATATTGCAAAAATGATGCTTATTTATATTTAGTATTAATTAATTTAGTAACTATTTCATAAGAAATATTTGACATGATATCAATTCTAGTTTTTTCTTTTGAAAACATTGATAAATTTCCTACTTTTTTAAAAGTTATATTAATTTTTTCATAGATCCTAAATATACTATCAAAATCATATTTATCAAGAAATGTAAATTTATTAAATGTATATCCACTTTCCTTCATATCTTGAATCAAATAAAGACATATTAGATCAGGAATCCACATCTTTTTATTTTTATTTATTGAGTTAGATGTAATTAGAAATTCTAAGTAGTTAATGCACATATTATAAAAATAGTACGTACTGTCTGTCAATCTGGCTTTAGTTAATGTGTCTTTATTTTCATTTTGAAGAATCATTATATTTTGAACTTTTTCTATAGTTAATACTTTTTCTATAGTTAATACATTTTCTTGAATATCTTTTTTTAAATCTTTCATAGTATTATAAGTTGTAGTTCTTTCATCAAATGTAAAATCTGAAATTAATTCTTCAGCACTTGCCGTATCTTCTACATATAAATAGTTTTCTATTAACATATCACATATCATTAAAACTATTTCACATTTTAAATCTTTTAATGTATAGTTTCTTTGATGTAAATATGTTTTAAGATATTTTTGTTTTTGTATGGTAGTTGATTTTGTGTTAGCTGTCTTTTTTGCCAAGATTCTACTTCTCATCTAATTATTATTTTTATCTTATAAGATTGAATTAATTATATATCAATTAACTAGAATATTTATTGACAAGAAACAATAAATTAAATTTTTGATAAAACTTGTATTACATAATTATTTCAAAGTATCCAAATAAGCTTTCTGCTCTTCTCTTTGATTTGAATTCGTATAAATCATTGTTTTTTGTATACTATAATGTCCTGTCTTTGATTAGATATTAAACTAAATATATATAGAGTCTAATACAGAGCCCTTTTTATATCTTTCCCTTATAATTTAAAAAACTTTTTAATTTTATGAATCAATCCATTTTCTCTTGTTTCTTTTATGGGTTCTTCTTCTTTATAACAATCTTTAGGAAGTTCATTCCCTGGCATACCATCAACATTAATAACCTTTATCCCAGGATGAATCAATTTCCTAAACTCTTCTTGCACGACCATTTTTGTTGTCATCAGACTCATTGCACAACCATGACATGCACCGGTAAGTTCTATATAAACAATAGCACTTTTTACACCCAACAATCTAATATCTCCACCATGAGAGCTAATGTAAGTACTTATTTTAGATAAATTATACTTTGTTGCTCTATATATTTCCTCATCTGAAAAAGGCATCATTTAATTATCCTTTGTAATATATATTATAATTTATTATAATAGTATATGATCCCTTAAATAAGACTAATCATTTTGTAATACTTTTCTAAGCACTATTTCTATTTTAATTATTTAAAAAAGTATTGATTGCTTTTCTTATACTAAAGCTTTATTTTTTAATGATACTTTTAAATTTATAGACCTTAAATCCTTTATTTTAGAACTTTTGAAGAATTAGAAAAGATTAATATCGATTTTTCTGTAATTTGAATAAATATCTTTTATTATGATAGATTATTAGATTTTTGGATAATGGATTGATTTGTACTTTTGAAAAATACAATAATTAAATCTAAATATAAGTTAATTTAATTAATTATATTTTTATAAGATTGTATTATAATATTTAAATTTTCAATATATTTTTTATTTTACTTTATGTATATTTCTTTAAATTTTTAAACTCTAAAGGTGAACAAGAGTTATAGTGTTTAAAAAATTTAGAAAAATGTGAAATGGTATTAAATCCTAAATTATCAGAAATTTCTGTAATGGTTAAGTTACTATAAGTTAATTCTCTTTTTATTTCAATAATAATTCTTTCAAAAATTAAAGAAGATACTGTTTTATTTAAATATTTTTTTGTTAATTCATTTAATCTTTTTGTTGTTAAATTAAGTGATTTTGCATAAAATAATGCTGATTTTTCATGTATAAATTCTTTTTCAATTAGATCTAATAATAAATAGATTCTTTGATCTTTATAATATAAATTATTTGTATTTTTTTTATATTTTAAAATATACTCTAATATTGAACCAAATAAATATGCACAAAGAGTATTCGACTGCTTCTCGTTTAATAACATTGATATTAACTGATTGATATTATTAAAAACACTTGAAGATAGTTCTATAATAGGAAAAGAATTTTTTTCATATAATTTGTTCACCATATCATATGAGGGTAAAAAATCTTTTGAAAAATGGAAAATATATCCTATGCAAGTATTAGTTACTTCATCTTTAATCCATTGATGTACTTGTCCAGGTTTTATTAAATAAACTGTGTTTTCTTTTAAATCATATGTTTGGAAATCTATAGTAAGTTTTATATTACCTTTTGATATGCAAACAAGTTCATACAGAGAATGTTGACGTATATCAAAAGAAACTCCATCTGTATTTTTTACAATTTTTTTAATACTAAATGAGTTATTATTATTTGATGTATTTACTTTATCTTCCATATTATATTTTAACCTTTTAAAACTTCAATGAAGTCAAAGTTAAATCTTTTTTAAAATTTATTATTTTACAGTTGATGTACAAATTATACAATAAATTGTACTAATTAACCATTTATATTTTTTTTGCTAAATGTATAATACATTAAAAATATGAGGAAATTAAATGAATGTAACAAAGATATACATTTACATTATTAGAAGTCTTTTCAATTTAAGTTTAAATACTACAAAATATTTTGAGAATAAATATTCAAAACTAATAAATCAACAAATAAATAAAATTAATAAAAGAAATTACTAAGTGGTAATCTTAAAATGGGGAATACAATAAAATGTCTTTAAAAGAACTAGATAAAAAATATGTATTAAATACTTATAATAGAAACTATGTTAATTTTGTAAAAGGTGAGAATGCAACACTTTATGATGAAAATATGAAAAAATATATTGACTTTGGGAGTGGAATCGGTGTTGTTTCTGTTGGTCATGGAAATAAAGTCATTGCTAAAACTATTTATGAACAAGTCCAAAGAATTACACATATTTCAAACCTCTTTGCCATAGAACCGCAAAGTTTATTGGCAAAGAAAGTGGTTGAATTAAGCGGTTATGACATGGCATGTTTTTTTGGAAATAGTGGGGCTGAAGCAAATGAAGCAGCAATAAAAATTGCAAGAAAGTATGGGCAAAGAAAATATAATGGTAAAAGATATAAAGTTATAACATTAGAAAATTCATTTCATGGACGAACCATTACAACTTCAAAGGCCACGGGGCAAGTAACAGTTCATAAAAAAGATTTTGCACCTTATCCTGAAGGATTTTCTTTTAATCAAAATATTGAAAAGATATATCAAAGTATTGATGATGAAACAGTTGCTGTGATGATGGAACTAATTCAAGGAGAAGGTGGTCTTATGACATTTGAAATTGAAGAAGTTCAAAAATTATCTAGATTTCTAAAAGATAAAGACATTTTGCTAATTATTGATGAAGTACAAACTGGTGTATATAGAACAGGGGAATTTTTAGCTTCTAATTTTTATAATATAGAGCCAGATATTATAACCATTGCAAAAGGCATAGGTGGTGGAGTTCCTATTGGAATAGTTATGAGTAAACATAAAGAGATTTTTGAACCAGGAGATCATGGTAGTACTTTTGGAGGTAACTATCTTAGTTGTCAAGTAAGTTTAAAAGTATGTGAGATTTTAGAAAAACATAAAAATACTGGTGTATTGAAGAGTACATCTGATTATTTTTCTTTATCATTACTTAATATACTAAATAATTACGATGATATTTTTGATAAAATACTTGGATTTGGCTTGATGAAAGGATTACGTTTAAAAAATGAAAATATATTAGAAAGCGTAATAAAAACTTTATTTGAAGAAGGAGTAATAGTTTTAAAATCAGGAAAAAATGTTTTAAGATTTTTACCCCCTTTAACAATTACAAATAAAGAGATAAAAGAGGGATTTAGAAGAATTGAAATTGCTCTAAAAAGGATTAAAGATGGCAATTAAATCAAGAATAAAAAATATTTTTTGTGGGAAAGAACAAAAAATTGATGATGGGAAAAGAAATTCTTATAAAACATCATATAAAAAAACACGTGTATCTAAAAATGAAATATTAATTGTAAATGAATTTGGATTTACAATAGATACTCAAAGTGACAAATCACATCATGGTGGTATAGATAAAGCTGTATGTGTATATAGTCAAAAATATTATCCTTATTTTAAAAATAAATATGATTTAAGTCTCTCTGCATGTGCATTTGGTGAAAACTTTACTATCGAAGACTTGGATGATTCAGAAGTTTGTTTAGGAGATAAGTTCCAATGCGCAGAGGTAATATTTGAAGTTTCTCAACCAAGACAGCCTTGCTGGAAAATATCTTCTGTTTTAGGAATAAAAAGTTTAACTGCATTAATTGTAAAAGAACATAAAACAGGATTTTATTTTAGAGTGATAAAAGGTGGGTATATTCAAATAGGTAATGAATTAGAATTGATTTCAAGAGATTATCCTGATATAACTATTGAGCATATAAATCAATGTTCATTCAATGCAAAAGAAAATCAAAAAATATAAAGAAAATACTAGCTTGTGATAAATTAGCAAATGCTTATAGATTATCTCTATCAAAAAGATATAAAGATAAAGAACAAGGTATTCAAGAATGGCAAGAAGATACGTATGGACAATAATTTATTATAATTATTTTTCTTATCTAATTTTGAATTAGAAACTTAAATTTATACTTAAAGTAGAATAACTTAGTAACTTTTATTACGTGTCAGTCCGGTTACATTAATTCCTATTCAAAATAAGTTATAGCTTTTTTAAATCCAAATTCTATAAGCAACTTACAACCATCTATTTTCCGACACCCTTTAAAAAACTTCAAAAATCAACAAAATCCCATCAAATAAGTATATGAAAAATACTATCGGATTTTAATATAGTACGGAAATTAATTATAAAGGGTTTTTCGTACATTAAAATTTAAATATGTAAAGTGATGGATTAATTAAATATAACATAGGTGAAAGAAATATTCTAAAGATAAGAATTAAGAGATATAAATATAATATCTTATTATAAAAATATCATATGTTTTTTTAATAAATTGGTGGAGATGTGCGGGAACTCCACTGTAATTTGTTAAAAGTCCTATCTTATCGAAGTTTGAAGCCATATTTTTTCCTTAATTTTTTCTTTTATTGTATTGTAAAAATGTTGTAAAGTCAATTAAAAGTAATCTCCACTAGAATTTAATTAAATCTCACAAAGTGGGATTGAACTCAAAGAACAAAAAAATATAAAAACCTTCAAAATGATACCTATTTAATAACTTACCCATTACCCTGTATTATAGTAGGTAGAAATTCAATTTTTCCCTATTTTTTAACTCCATTTTTTACTTTTCTAACTTTAAAAATCTTAAACAATAGAAAACTTTAAAATAACCCTTATTAGACATTTAAACCATTTTTTTAAGACTTATGTTAAAAAACCTTAATTATTAGTATAACCCTTAATTTTGTTTTAAAAACAATAACCTTTATTTGGAGCAAAATGACACCAGTTAGACAAGTTAATTTTTTGCTACTTTTTGAAGCAGTTAAATTCTTAAGAAAAATGAAATTAAAATCACTTTTGAAAGTTCTTCTTTTGAAGAAAAAGAGAAAAAACAATCAATAAAGATTATGAACCTCTAAACCTAACACTTAATTGACTTTGTCAATTGTTTTTACATAGTAAAAACCCTTTCCCTTATATATTCTTCTAATTGTAATAATTTACATATATAATATGTCCCATACTTCTTTACCATAATTAAACTATACTTTATAAAATGAATAAACATTATCAACCTTATAAAATAAATTAAAAATATATAAATCTAAATTCCATTTATTAAATTAAAAACAAATAAAAACTTTAATCTTAAACTATCAACTACTAACATTTAAACAATATCACACTACATATAAACCTAAAACTAATAACCCTAATTTAAAAGGGGAAAGTGGAAAACATAAAAGTTTAACACTCCCCAACCAACCTAAAAAAAGATAGGAAAAATAACAGTATTAAAGGACTTAAAAAGCGTCTTGACATACTTTTAAGCAACTGATGGCAGAATGAAAAAATTATAAAACTCAAAAGAATTTATAAATTGTATAAGAAAATTAACAAAAAGGAAAATTAAAATCTTATAATAAACTTAAATAAATCTTAAAAAGGCAAATAGTGAGTTTTAACATATCTAAAAACTATATTGAACTAATGAATAAATCACTATCTAAACATAATAAAGAGTTAAGTAATGATAAGTTAGAAAACTTATATTTTATGTTAAATGATTTTAATAATAGTGATAAAACTGATTATATTGATAGTTTTAAATATATGTTCGAGAAATTAGAAACTTCTTATAATTCTAAATCTTCAAGAATGTTAGAATATTTTGTAAAAAACAATTTAAGAAGATTTAATACAGAAACAGGAGAAATAAAAGATTATACATATAAAGATAATTGTTTTAAATATTTAAAAGATTTTGTAAAAACAGAAGAAAAAACTATTTTTGAAGAAAGAAATAAGGGAGAATTTTTATTAAATCAAGATAGATTATATAGTTATAAAAAAATTGGAAAAGTTAAATATTTAGAATATATAAATCAAGATAAAGAAAAAGTATTTATTACTTTTACATTACCAAATATAATTTTTCATAAGTATAATAAAGAGGGTAAATTAACAAATACTTATAACAGTAGTGATATGTTTGAAGAAAACATTTTAAAGGGTTTAAAGTATCTTAATGAAGAGATACACAGATATTTTTATAATACTTTAAAATATAAAATTAAAAGATATTGTAAAAAACATAATATAAAAGATAAAGACAAAATAAGAATAGATTTTATAAAAATGTTAGAACCTCATAAAAATTTAACTGGGCATTTACATTCTTTATTTTATGTTGATAGTGAATTTATTGAAATAATTGAAGAAGTTTATAATATGACTATAAATTATTTTAAACTAAAACAAACAAAATTTGAAATATTAAAAACCTCAAAAGGTTCTACTTATGTAAGTAAATATTTACTTAAAACTACAAAAAAGGGAGAAGAATTTTATAACTATTATAAAAGATATTTTAATAATGTTAAATTCTTTTCTAGTTCTAATTTTAGAAATACAACACAAGAAAAAATTGAATTGGTTTATAAATATTTATATCAAAATAACCCTAATTTATTACAAAGATATAAAAAAAGTAAAAAACCTTTATATTACCTGATAGAACAACTAATTATAAAAAATGTTTTTACATTTGAAGATATTGAAAAAACAAATATAACTATAAATTACTCAAAAATAAAAAATGAATATAAAAAAACTATTTTACTTTATAAAAAAGATAAATCATTAGAAATAAGAAAAGATAACACAGAAATTATAAAAGATAAAGATATAGAAATAGATATAACCATAGATAGGCTAGAAGACTTATATTTTACTATTGAACATATTATTTATGAAAACTCAAAAATCACAAAAAAGAACTATATAAAAAGATTTAAAAATAAAATTGTCAATAATCTAAATGACTACATAAACATTACAAAAAATAAAGTTGCTAGTAAAATGTATTATAAAAATAATTTAGTTTTAGATAAATCTAAATGGGAATTTATAAAAACTAATACAAGTGAATTACTATTAAACCCTTTTGAAAATGTAAATTTTTAGAATTCTTTTATAAAAACTTCTCCTTATATCAATAGAAAAAAAAACTTTTCAAATTCTTAAGATTTTCTTAATATTTTTAAGAAAAAGTAAAAAATACATCTTATAATAACAGTATAAAATAATTAAGTTTATTTTAAGAATGAGAAAAAAATACATAAAAAAAGGAAAATAAAAAATGAAAGATTTTATAAAAGTAGAATTATTTTTAAAAATAAGTGGGTTTGATATAAATAAAGATGGGACTTTTCAAATTCAAAATGTGTCATTAAATGATGCTGGGAAATTAGTTAAAAATACTGTTAAGGTTCATAAAAATTTATCAGAAGAAACATTAAAACCTTTACTTGGTAAATGTGTAAAAATTGAAGGTGTTGAAGAGTATAAAAATGGGTTTAAAACTTATTATTCAGGTAAAGATATAAAAAGAGTTGATAAGGATTTAGACTTTGAATTAAACAAAGAAATCACTTTAAAAGTTGATAATGTTGTAGAGAATAAAGAAGATACAGTTTTACAAAGTTTAGTAATAAATGGAACAAGAACAGACTTATTTAACATAAAAATTAAAGGTATCAAAAAACTTTTATTAGAAGATTTAAAAGGTAAAAAAGTAGTAATCAAAGGTGTAAAAGTTATTAAAACTGATATGGGTGTTGGGACGCAAAGAATTTAGCCAGCGCGCGCATTCACACTTGGCCACCTTACGCATAATGATTTGGCCAGCGTG
>NZ_JBEVTN010000024.1:0-33970 GCF_040884245.1 Arcobacter sp. s6
TTCTGCCTTTGTCAAGAGCTTTTTGTACAAATTTTACAATTTATCGTTTTTTTATGCTTTTATTCCTCTTTTACTTACTTTTTATAGTGAATTTTCAACTTTTTGTAAAAATTGTATATTTTTTATTCATTTCTATTAATCATCTATTTACTTTTTTCATCTATTATTCCTATTAACAGTGTAATATATATGTTATTTAAAGATACTATTAAGTCTAACAATATAAAATTACGCCAATAAAAAATAAAAAGGAAATAACTATGTATAATAGAGATTATTTATCAGATCAATCTACACAATATACACAAGAGTCTTCTCAAGCTCAATTAATGAGTTTCTTGAAAGCTACTTATCAACTATTTGCTGGTTCTTTATTAGCAGCAACTGCTGGTGCTTATATTGGATTAGGAATTGTTTCACTACTTATGGGACCTGTAAAATGGGTTTTATTTGCTGTTGAATTAGCATTAATCTTCTTTGTTATCCCAAGAGTTAAACATACTCCAGGTGTTAACTTAGCAGTATTATTTGCTTTCACATTTATTACAGGTTTAACAATTGCTCCTTTATTAACAGCAATTTTTGCAATGCCTGCAGGTGCTTCTATAGTAGGTCAAGCGTTTTTAATGACTTCAGTTGCATTTGGTGGAATTTCAATGTTTGCAATGACTACTAAAAGAGATTTCTCTTCTATGGGTAAATTTTTATTCATTGCTTTAATTATTATGATTGTTGCAGGTATTTCAAATATCTTCATTCAATCTTCAATGATGCAATTAGCAATCGCTAGTGCTGGTGCACTTTTATTTTCTGCTTTCATTTTATATGATACGCAACAAATAATCAAAGGGAATTATGATTCTCCTATTGAAGCTGCATTATCTTTATATTTAGATTTCTTTAATTTGTTTATATCTTTATTACAAATTTTAGGAATTATGAATAGCGATGACAAATAATAAAACTAACTCTTAATTGAGTTAGTTTTAAACTACTATGAATAAACAAAATCACCTAAGACTTATTGATGCTAACTTAAATAGAATACGTGAAGGGATTCGAGTTGTTGAAGATATATTTAGATATGTATACAACGATAAACAAACCGCTATTAAACTAAAAGAGCTAAGACACTTATCAAGACTTAATAATTACATAGAATTACTTGAAACAAGAGATGTTAAAAATGATGTATTAAGAGGCTCTATAAAGAGTGAGCAAAATAGAAGTGATTTAAACTCTATATTAATTGCAAATTTTAAAAGAGCTCAAGAAAGTTCACGTGTTTTAGAAGAGTTTTGTAAACTAATATCTATCGAAGATAGTGAGAATTTCAAATATATAAGGTATGAACTTTATAATTTAGAAATTGTTTTAACAAAAATTACTTCAAATTCTAAATAGTTAATACTGTACTCTTTATATAATTTTTTAGCATTTTTAAAATCTAGTGTTGCACTTGCCCCACTAACACCAGATTTTTTTATATAATCAAATAAATCTTTTTTATTATCAAATTCTAACTTATACATTATTGTTTCAAATTCACATTCAAAATATTTTGAAAATGCTTCTTTTATTGATCTTTCATCTAATATTGGTGATTTTGTTTTTGTAATTTCTTGTATTGTTTTAAAAGTATTTGATGTAAATAAAACTGCATTTATTTCTTTTGTTATCATTGATAATTGTTTTATGATTTTAGATAAATCTTTTGACCATTGAAGCGCTGATGATGACAGAACTATATCATAAGAAACATTTTTAATTTCATCTAAAAACTCTTGACTATCAAAATCAAAACATTTCACTTCAATGTTTTCACCCTTTGGATGAAGTTCACACATTGAAGCTGAAAAATCTATAGCCTTATAATGTTCTATATCCCAAGAAATATATTTATAAACTTGCCCTGAACCACAACCTAGTTCTAGAATTCTCTTTGGTTTTGTTTTTAGCTCTCTGACTAGTGATTTCGCAACAATTTGTTGAATAATATTATGATTTTTATACTCTTTTGCATATTTTGAAAATTGATTTTTAACTGACAAGTTTTCTCTTTATAAATGGCTTAAAATAAGGTTTAATATTTATTTTAACTTATTTTTAATAAGTTTTAGATAAAATAGCTACCATTTTTTAAAAAGGAAATAGATAATGACATCTACACTTTTAATCGTTCAGTTTGCTTTAGCAATAATACTAACAATAGTAATTTTACTTCAAAAAAGTTCAAGCATAGGTCTTGGAGCTTACAGTGGAAGTAATGACTCTTTATTTGGTGCTAAAGGTCCAGCAAACTTCTTAACAAAGGCTACAATGGCTTTAGGATTAGTGTTTGTAATAAACACTGTTGCCCTTGGTTATTTATATAATGAACAAAGAAATCAAAGTGCTGTTGATTCAATTAAAACAGACTCTTTAATCCCTTCAACACCTATAACACAAACTGAACAAGCTGCTCCTGCTGCTCCAACAGCTATTCCAGTTCCAGCAGTTCCTGAAAATAAATAAGAACTAAAGAGTAAGAATATATGAAATATTTCTTACTACTTTGCCTTAGCTATTTTTATGTTCAAGCTAATGCACATATTTTTGTATATCATCGTTTTGGAGATGAAAAACATCATAGTACAAATACAACTTTAGAAGAATTAGAAAAAGAGTTTGAATACTTTAAAACTAATAATTATAAAGTTGTAACTGTATCTCAAATAGCACAAAAACTAAAAAATGGTGAAGAAATTCCTAATAATTGGGTTGCTTTTAGTATTGATGATGCTTATAAAAGTTTTTATACTAATGCTATTGAAATATTCAAAAAATATAATTATCCATTTTCTCTTTTTGTTTATGTTGAAGCAACAGATAAAAAATATCCTGATTTTATGACATGGGAACAAATAAAAGATGCTTCAAAATATGGTGAGATATCTTTACATTCTTATGGACATAAACATCTTACTAAATTATCAAATGATGAAATTTTTCATGAAACAAAAAAGGCTTATGATATTTTTGTAGAAAAAGTAGGATTTGAACCTAAGGGATATACATATCCTTATGGTGAATATGATGAAAGAGTAAAGGAAATAATCAAAAAATTCAACTTTGAATATATCGCAAATCAAAATAATGGTTCTGTAAATAACAAAAGTGATATTTATGATTTAAATAGAATAGCACTTGTTGGTGATGTTAATTTAAAAGAAAAGTTAAAATACAATACATTAGAAGCTACTTGGATAGAACCTAAAGTTTACCCAAAAGACGGTAGATTAAAACATGTGAAAGTACAGGTAGATCCTAGTATAAAAAATGCAAAATTATTTATATCAAGCTATGGTTGGCAGGATATCAAAGTTAAAAATGGTATAATTGACATCAAATTAGATAAAAAACTAAATTTAAATAGAAATAGAGTAGCCATTAGCACTAATTACTATACTATTTCAAATAAACTATTAATCAAATAAAAGGAGAAAATATATGTTAGAAGAAATATATGCTCAAACTAAAGATCATATGGAAAAATCTATCGAAGCGTTAAAAAAAGATTACAAATCTTTAAGAACTGGTAAAGTTAACCCAAATATCTTAGATGGTATCAAAGTTGATTATTATGGAACACCAACTGAATTAAGTCAAGTAGGTTCTGTTTTATCTCCTGATGCGACAACTATTGTAATTAACCCATGGGAAAAAAATCTTTTAGGTGTAATTGATAAAGCTTTACAAGCTGCAAATATTGGAGTTAACCCAAATAATGATGGTGAAGTAATCAAATTATTTTTCCCTCCAATGACTGTTGATCAAAGAAAAGAAACAGCAAAACAAGCAAAAACAATGACTGATAATGCAAAAGTTGCAATTAGAAATATCAGACAAAATTCTAATACAAAAGTTAAAAACCTTGTAAAAGATAAAGAAATCACTGAAGATGAGAGTAAAAAAGCTCAAGATGAAATCCAAAAAATAACTGATTCTTTTGTAGTTAAAGCTGATGAAACTTTAAAAGCAAAAGAAAAAGACATTTTAACGGTTTGATGATGAACGTAGCACAAATATATAAAGATGCTCAAGCATTATTAGAAGGTCACTTCAAACTAAGTAGTGGAAATCACTCTAAATTTTATTTACAATCAGCTAAAGTTTTAGAAGATCCTAAAACTGCTAAATTATTAGCTGAAGCCCTAGCAGCTCAAATTAAAGAAGCGGGTATTAAAGTTGATGCTGTTTGTTCTCCTGCGCTTGGTGGATTAATAGCTGGATTTGCACTTGCAACGGCACTTGATGTAAGATTTATTTTTGCAGAACGTGTTGAAGGTGAAATGTCAATAAGAAGAGGATTTGAAGTAAAAGATGGGGAAAACTACATTATCTGTGAAGATATCATAACAACAGGTGGAAGCGCTTTAGAAGCTGCAAAGCAAGTTGAAAATGCTGGTGGAAACATCGTAGCATATGCAGCACTTGCAAACAGAGGATTCTGTTCAAGAGTTGGAAGTGATATTGAAGCAAAAGATAATTGTAAATTACCTCTTAATAAACCACTTTTCGCACTTGATGATTTTACATTTGAAATGTATTCTCCTGAAGATTGTCCTATGTGTAAAGAAGGAAGTATTGCCTACAAACCAGGTAGTAGAGGAAACTAATGTCTAAATGGAGAGATGTAAAACAAAATAGAGTTAAAGAAAGAAATGTTCTTAACTCTAAAATAAAATCACCAAAAAGTGATTTAGCATCTCTTGGTTCTAGATTAAAAGCTTTTCTCACAGATACTTTTTTAATCACAACTCCTATACTTTATATCGTCATATATTTAGTTATGGGAAGTGGTGAAGAATTTGCTCAAAATAGATCTTTGGGTTGGGGAATTATTTTTGCAATTCATGCAAGTATAATTTTGATTTTTTGGTTAAAGAATGGACAAACACCAGGATTAAAAGCATATGATATAAAACTTGTAGACAGCATTACAAAACAAAGAGTCTCTGTTATTCAAGTATTAATTAGATATATTACAACTTTATTCGCTGTTATTTCTATTTTTTTACTATTTCTACCTTTTTTTAATAAAGATAAAAAGACTATTCAAGATATATTTTCAAATACAATTATCATCAATGATAAATAATGTTATTCTTTAACCTATCTGCATTTTACTTTTTTTATTTTGCGGCTGTTGGCGTATATATAATATTTTTACCAAAGGTACTTCACGATATTGGATATAGTACTTTTGATATAGGTATTGTTTTTGCACTTGCTCCACTTATGAGATTTATTACTCCATTTATGTTTTTAAAACATATTAAACTTGATCAAAATATGTTTAAAATTGCCCTATTCTTATCTGTAGTTTCATCTGCATTATTTTATTTAACAATTGATAGTTTTTATCTTTTTTTAATAAATAATGCCATATTAGGTGCTTGTCTATCTTTGATATTACCTTATCTTGAAGTCACTGCAATTTCAATTCTAGGAAAAGAAAAATATGGAAAATCTAGACTTTATGGTTCAATTGGATTTATGCTTATATCTTTGGTTTTAGCAAAATTCTTATCTGAACCACATATTGCACTTCACTATTATTTATTTTTGAATGTTTCAACTGTAATATTTGCATTACTTTTATTAAAATTTGACGTTGAACATAAAACAACACAAAAAGAGGAATCATTTTCATTCTTTAAATATTGGCCTTTTTGGTTGAGTTTATTTTTCATGCAAATGAGCTTTGGTGGATTTTATAATTTCTTTACTATTTATGAAACTACCCATGGAATAAGTTTAGAAATGACTTCTTATCTTTGGTCATTTGGAGTTATTTGTGAAATATTAGTTTTTTATTTCCAAGCTCCTCTTTTAAAAAACAATCTTCTAGCCATAATAAAATTTTGTGTTGGAATAACAATATTTAGATGGCTTTTATTATATATCTATCCTGAATCACTAAGTATTACATTCATTACTCAATCTCTTCATGCTTTTTCCTTTGGACTTTATCATAGTTCTGTAGTTATTTATCTATATACTTTATATGAAAATAAAAAATTAGCACAACAATTTATGTATGGAGTTGCCTATGGGTTAGGTGGTTTTGTTGGGGCATTAATTGCAGGGGCAGTTTATGGAGAGTATCTATTTTTATATAGTGCACTATTTTCTTTGATTTCTTTAATTGCTTTATTTTTTGTGAGGAAAAATCAAATTTTGTAGTATAATTCGAAAAATATATTCGATATAAAAAAGGATGCAAGCAATTGCCAGCAAAACATTACTCTTCTATATTTAAAGAGATAAATAGTTGTAGATTCCTAAAAATTCAATCACTTACTTTATTTATCATAACTTATGTTGATTGGACTTTAATTCCTTTTGTAACTAAATTTGAAGGTACTTATTTACCTGTATTTATGATTAGTTTCTATATGCTCATTGGAGCACTTGATGGTTTTATTCAACCCTTATTTAAAAATATAAAAATTCATAATATATATTTATTTGCAATATTTTTAGATATTTTCCAAATATTTTCTTATTTGGTTTTCTCTTTTTCTGTAATTGTTTTTACTTATGTTATATTAACTGTATTTACAATTCAAGGTATTACTTTTGAAATAGCAAGAATTCACACAGTTGATTTTATGCAAGATGAAAAAGTAGAATTAAAAGATTATTTAATGATTAGATCATTAATGATTTCAGCAGCGATTGTAGCTGGAAGCTTAAGTTCCATGCTCTTTGATTATTTATCAATTAATCTAAATTATCTATTTATATTTTTATCTATTGTTGGTATGATAGGAATATATTTCCAAATTATCTTATATAAAAAATTTAAAAAGAAAACACTAACATCTGTGATAATTGTAGAAACTGACAAAAAAGAACTATTTGAAAAATTTAGAATTTAACTAAAATTTTTATAATATATAAAAAAGGAAAACAAATGAAATTAATATTTCTAATACTATTTTTAATTACAAACTCTTTTGCAATTGCAATTGATAAAAGTTGGTATGAAGATACAAATGAAAATTTAACAAAGATTTATGATGAGCAAGCTAAAAGAATTAGTTTAATTAAAAATAATGCAGTAAATGAAGAAAAAGAACAAATTGATTATCAATTATTACTATTAAAAAAACTTCAAACTCTTATAAAACAAGATGATACATTTTCTTTTCCTGAAACTATTGAAATAGATTCAATAGATTCTTATATAAAAAAAGTAAAAGAGTATATAAAAATTGATTCTGAATATATAAATAAGCAAAATGAGTTTAATGATACTTCAAAAAAAATTGAAGCTTTAACTGAACAAATAAGCAAGTTTACTGATAAAAATGAAGTCCAAGCAATAAATGCTCAATTACTTTTTGCCTTTTATACATTAAAAAATAAAACTAATAAAACAGCAATTGATGCATATGCAGAATATCAAAAAAGATTTAAAAAAAGATTATTAGAAAGTATTGATAGTTTAAAAATTCAAGAAAATGAAGAATTAATTACAAAAATTCAAAAAGCACAAAGTAATTATGAACAGATATTAAAAGATGAGAAAAAGATATTACTAGCTTTAGACAAAGCAATTATTAGTGAGAATGCTAACAAGATTGAATCTCTTAATAGTAATATTATAGAGTTACAAAATGAGAAAAATAAAATAGTAGATAATATAATTTACTTAAAAATTGAAGAATTATTGCCTTATCTAAAAAATAAAAAATCTCAATATTTTGATTTAAGTAAAAATTTACAATCTTTTAATACAGAAAATGGTTCAAATTATGACTCATTAGTAGAATTATTTAAATACTTATCAAGGGAACGTATTGGAGTTGCTAAAAGCACATTTGCAGATACAAAAGAGAGTTTTTTAGATATATTAAGATATAGCTGGACTGAAATAAATAATCCTATAATTCCTATAGGAGATGGGGTATCAATTCTTGCTGTAATTAAATTTTTCTTGATATTTATTTTTGGATTTACAATAGCAATATTTTATAAAAGAAAAATATCAAATGCATCAGGATATTTAAAAAACAGTTCACCTGCAACAAAAACTATGCTTGCAAATCTTGGATATTACTTCCTTGTAATATTAACATTTGTATTTGCTCTAAACTCTGTCGGAATAGATTTATCTTCTCTTACAATATTAGTTGGGGCATTATCAGTTGGTATTGGTTTTGGTTTACAAAATATAGTATCAAACTTTATATCTGGAATTATTCTTATATTTGAAAAATCTATTCAAGTTGGAAATATTATTGAAATCAGTGATCAATTTAGGGGAAGAGTAACTCAAATAAATATGAGAAGTAGTGTTATTAATACTTTTGATAATATTGATATTATTATTCCAAACTCTACTTTAATGCAAAATAATGTAATAAATTTAACATTTTCTGATGATATTAGAAGATTACATGTACCATTTGGAGTTGCTTATGGAACGAGTTCTGATTTAGTAATTGAAGTTATATTAAATGCTTTAGCAGAATCTGATTTAATTTATATAAAAGATGATGAAAGTAAAATACCAAAAGTTTGGATGACTGGAATGGGAGCATCAAGTGTTGATTTTAAATTATTAGTTTGGATAAATGCAAATACAAATAAGGCAGGTGTGGATTCATCAAATATGTCTGATTTCTTAATTTTTATTTATAAAACATTACAAAAAAATAATATAGAAATACCATTCCCACAACTTGACTTAAATATAAAAAAACCATTGACTGAAATACTTTGAAATATTTCGCCTATTCTTTTATTATTACTTTTATAGCCTTAGGATACATGGCCTTCCTAGGCTTTGAACAAGGAGGTTTAGAATTATCTTTAGATTTCCTATGGTTAACACTTGTTTTAATTCTTATGGAAATATCACTATCTTTTGATAATGCTATTGTAAATGCATCAATTTTAAAACACTGGAATGATTTTTGGAAAAAGATATTCTTAACAGTTGGTATATTTATTGCAGTATTTGGAATGAGACTTTTATTTCCATTATTAATAGTAGCGTTTACTACAAATTTATCAATAATTGAAGTATGGACTCTTGCTTTAAATGATCCTGAACAGTATTCAAAAAAATTAGTTTCTCATCACATAGAAGTTTCTGCATTTGGAAGTATGTTTTTACTTCTTGTATTTTTAAATTTCTTATTTGATAATAAAAAAGAAGTTTACTGGATAGGTAGGTTTGAGCAAAAACTTGCAAATTTTGGTAAAACAAAATTTATATCTTATATTACTTCTTTACTAGCATTGTTTTCTTTTTCACTTATCGTAGAAGATGAAAAAGTGATTGACTTTATTATTGCTGGACTTTGGGGAATTGGAGTTTATCTAGCAATTCATATAATGACTCATTTTTTAGAAAATAGTGGAGAAAATGTTAAAGATCTAATAAAATCAGGAAGTATAGCTGGATTTATATATCTTGAAATTCTTGATGCATCTTTCTCTTTTGATGGAGTAATTGGTGCTTTTGCTATTACAAAAGATATTATCATTATAATGGTAGGACTTGGTGTTGGAGCAATGTTTGTAAGGTCTATGACTATTTATTTAGTTGAAAAAGGAACTTTAAATGAATATGTTTTTTTAGAACATGGAGCACATTATGCAATTGGAATTTTAGCTTTTATTATGCTTTTAAATATAAAATATCATATTCCAGAAGCTATAACTGGATTTATTGGCATTTCATTTATTTTATTATCTTTATACTCTTCAATAAAATATAATAAGAGATAAAGCTCTCTTATTATAATAAAATTACAGTTGCAAGGCCTAAGAAACTAAAGAAGCCTACAACATCAGTAACTGTAGTTAAAATTACAGTTGAACCAATAGCTGGATCTATTCCTTTTTTTTGTAAAATAATAGGGATAACTGCTCCAAAAAAACCTGCACTAAATAGATTTATAATCATAGATATGGCAATAACTACTCCTAAAAGAGGAATATTAAACCAAAGATATGCAACAAGACCAATAACTGCTGCAAATAAAAATCCATTTACAACAGAAATCATAACTTCTTTATATATAATCTTTTTTGCATCTTGATAATCTATTTCACCTAATGCCATTTGTCGCACGGTAACTGTAAGCGTCTGAGTTCCTGCATTTCCACCCATTGAAGCAACAATAGGCATAAGAACCGCAAGGGCTACAAAAGATTGAATAGTTGCATCAAATACACCAATAACCAAAGAAGCTAATACGGCTGTAATTAGATTTATCCCAAGCCACATAGCTCTATTTCTTCCAATTAGATAAATACTTTCCTCATGTTCTGCATCATCACTAACCCCAGCAAGTGAGTATAGTTGTTTTGTATCTATTTGTTGAATAATATCATGGATATCATCATGTGTAATTCTTCCTAATAACTTATTATTACTATCAACAACTGCTAATGCACTTAAATTATAGTTTGTAAACATCTCAACTGCATCTTCAATATCTTCTTTATCATTTAAACTATAGTTTGTAAATTTTTCTTCAGAGATATCTGCATAATTTAAACTATAATCAATTAAAATAAGTTCTTCAAGACCAATCGAACCTATATATGTACCTTCAACTGTTACTATATGAGCGTGAAAAATATTATCTAAAATATCATCTTCTTTTAATTGTTTTAATCTTTTTAATGAATCTCCAATATTTTCATCTAAAGAAACTTTGAAGAGCTCATTTTGCATATAGGCACCTGCTTCATCTTCTTCATAGGAATTAAGGTGTTTAATAGTTTGCTTATCTTCTTCATTTAATTTAGATAGAATAATTTCTGCTGCTTCTTCATCATTTTGCGAAATATTATAAATAAGCATACTTGCATCATCACTATCCATTTTTGAAGTAATATTAGCAATTTTTTTATCACTTAGAACATCTGAAATCTCTTCTTGAACATAATTTGGCATTTCACATAAAATTTCTGCAAGTAATTCACTTGGCATTTTTCTACAAATATATTCATAATCATCTTCATTTATTTCTCTTAATTCTACAAGTTCTTGAGCTAAATCATAAGGATGTCCTTCAAATTCATCATTCTTAAAATCTGCTATTATTCCTAAAAAGTATTCTTTAGTTATTATCTTTTCTTCTGTATTTATCATATTTAAATCCATTTCTTCTTTTTAAATATCCAATATTGGAAACTAACAATTGCTACTAATATTAATGAAAATATATTAAATGCATTTTGGTTCTCAGCCCCGGGTATTCCACCTATATTTATTCCTAAAAGTCCCGTTAAAAAACTTAATGGCAGAAATATAGCAGAAATAATAGAAAGTACATACATTTTTTTATTCATTTGATCACTTAAAATATTTGATAATTCTTCTTGAATTAAAGCTACTTTATCTCTTATTGTATCTAATTCTTCAATATGCCTTATTAATTGGTCATTTGTTTCTCTTAGTTGCAATCTTTCATACTCATTTATCCAAGTAATTTTATCATGATAAAGTTTATTCATTGCCTCTTTTTGAGGAAAAAGATATCTTCTTAAAATAATAGCTTCACGTCTAATAGCTAATATTTCATTTCTAAATTTTATATCACTTGAATCTATTATATTCTCTTCTAAGAAATCTGCCCTATCCTCTATTTGATCAATAATTTCTTCCATTCTATCTGTAATTCTATATGTTAAATCTATCAAAAATTCAGAGGCACTTTTAGGACCTTTTCCTTTTTTTAAACTTCCTACTAATTCACCTATTGATAAAAGGTTTCTTCGTCTTGTACTAATTATTAAATTTGATGAAACATATAATCTAATAGAAACCATATCTTCAGGTTTAGAATTTGGATTTAAATTTACACCTCGTAGTGCTATTAATAACGCATCTCCTAAAATAGTTGTTCTAGGTCTTGTTTCCTCTGTTAAAAGTGCATCAATAGCGATTGAATCAATATAACTTTTATTAGTAATCCAATCTATTGCCTCAGAACTTGTATAATCAAAATGTAACCATAAAATTTTATCTGCTTTATCCACAGTATCAATTTCTTCATAACTTAATTCTTGAGCAGATCCTTGTTTATCCAGTAAATAAGCTTCTACAGGTTTATTTTCTAATATATCATTTTTCATATTATTCTGCTTTTAAATTATTGAATAAACTATTTCTGTTTTATTTTTTTGTTTTTTAATTTCTTCAATCTTTAAATTAGGAATCTGCATATTCATTAATTCATCTATAGTTTTCACATTATTACTGGCAAGAAGTTTTAAAATAACTCCCCTATATGCCTTTGCCCAATGGCTTACTACCTTCCCATCTTTTATAAATTTCATTGTTGTATATGGCTTATTTATTTTGTAGAATTTTTCATAAAATCCTGCTCTTAAATCTATAATGTCTTCATTTTCTAAATATTCATCTAATATAGATGAAAAGTTATCATTATAAAATTTCTCTATTTTTAAATTATCAAAAGTTTCACCTTGCTTTAATTTATAATCAGGAATTAAATCACCAGCACTAATAGGTCCTAGTAAATTAGAAAAAATCAAAACATTTTTATCAATATAAGATTGTTCAATTTGATTTAGTTTAGGATATTCTAAATAATCATATGCAACACCATCATATCTATTAATAGCCTTCATTGTAAGGCCATCAAATAAATTTTTAGAGTATTGAGCTATTACGTCCTCTTTTTTAGTTCCAAATAATTTAATTAATTGTTCAATTGATGCATTTGATATATATGTTTGATATTGTTTTAAAATTTCCATTCTTTTTTCAAAAAATTCTGGGAATAAAAAACTATCTTTATTAATAGAAGGATTAGCGCCTCCTTGAATTTTTGTTTCACTTGGGGAAAATAGTATTTTCATTTTTATCCTTAATCTATAAATTGACCGTCAACATAAAGCCATTTTTCAGCATCTTTTAAAAATCTACTTTTTTCAGTAAAAGATATATCTTTATTATTTTGTTTTAAAGTTGCTTTAAATGTTACAAAACTTTCTTTTTCTTGATTTATGAAATCTAAAATTTCTAGTTTTCCAAAATTTGTATTTTGTGAGAAAATCAAAATATCTTTTTTCCAAGAATTTATATTTTTTGTAAAGTCTGGGTTATCTTTATGTGTTGTAGAGATAATATAATCGATATTTTCTACTGCAAAAGCACTAAATCTTGATTTCATTAATTCAAGAGCAGTTTTGGGAAATACGATTTTATCATGAAAAGGTTTACAACATTTTTTATATTTTTGTAAAGAGCCGCAAGGACATGGGTTGTTAACAGGTAGTTTCAAATTAGTCCTTAAAAATTTTTAAGGGATTCTATCATAATTGAGGAAAAAACTAAAGTAAGAATATACCTTACTTTAATTTATTTTAAAAGATTATTTATCTTTTTTAGTTTCTATCTTTTTTTCTACTTTTTCTTTTATAACCGTATCACTTTCTTTGACACTTGTCACAATACTATCCCCAATACCTTTTATATTTTTTAAATCTTCAGGTTCATTGATTTTATTTGTTTTTCTGTATTCAATAATTTGGTCAGCTTTTTTATCACCGATTCCTTTAATACTCATTAACTCTTCTTTAGTAGCAGTTTGCAAATTTATAGCAGCAAACATAAAAGATACACATAACATTAATAATGCAACAATTTTTTTCATTTTAACTCCTTTTTAATAATATAATTAATTATATATAAATAAACTTAATTATTATTTATATTAGATAAAGAATTTTCAATCTTTTTTAAATAAACTCTTTTATATAATAAACATAATTTAAAATAAAAAGGGTAAATATGGATAATCTTCCAATACAATTTGCATCAAATTTTATTTCAATCATACTAGTTGGTGTTTTAATTTATACATTTTTAAAACATAAAAAAGGAATGGATGTTATAGTAAAATTAGGTGAGTTAAAAGAACAAAATCTTTTAACTCAAGATGATATTTCTTATATCAATGAAAATGAAAAAGAGTATAAAGAGAAATCTGAAAAGGCTGATGCCTTAGCAAAACTCTTAATGCCTATATTTATTTTAATTGTTGGAGTTTTATTTATATATCTTCCTACGAGCGAAGCAATGATTCATCTAAATGCTTTTGTTGTCGCATTCATATTAGTTCAACTTAACAAAATAAATAAAAAAAATACATACACTCTTTTAAAAGAGTTAAAAAAACCTGTAAAAAAAGAGGAGAATTAATTCTCCTCTTTTAATCTTTAATCAACTATATAATCTTTTAATCTATCATAGTCTATTATTTTTATATAACCTTTTTCATTTTGTATAATTTTCTCTTTTTTTAATTTTGCTAATTTTCTTGAAAAGGTTTCTGGAGTAATGTTTAAAATCTGCGCAATTTTAACTTGCTTTAAATTAATAAGTATAGATTCATTGTCAAATAAGAATTTAGCAATTTTCTCTAGGCTATTTGAACTAATATTATAGTTTATAAAACTCTCTAAAGCCTTTATCTTTTTTGTAAGAGATTTTATAAAAAAAAGTGATATTTCAGGTTTTAATAAAAATTCTTTTTTAAATTTTTCATAATCAATTAGTAATACTTCAGCTTTTGTTTCAAATGCACAATTAGCTGGAAATTTTGATTCCTCATAATTCACAATTTCTGCTATTAATGAAGGTGCCATTAAATTGTGTATTACTACTTCGTTATCTTTATGATCATAGGTATATAATTTTGCTATTCCTTTTATCAATAAGTGCAAGTACCTTGCTTCATCACCTTTATAAAAAAGTATTTCATCTTTATTGAAATACTTTTTTATCGATATTTCTTTTAGTCTTATTAAATCTTCTTGTTTTAAAAAACTAAAGAAATAAAAATCTTCTAATCCTGTTTTTTCCATTTTTTTCTCTTTTTAGTTGATTACTATCAATGTTTATTTTTATATTTTATGTAATTATATTGAAATTAAAGTTAAATAGGATAATAATTAACCTAATTAAAAATAAAAGTAAAGAAAATGACAAGCGAAAAATTTGAAATTGAAATAAATACCTTAAAATCTTTTTTTGAACTTTATTGCAAAGATAAACATGAGAATCAAGAAAATAAGAATATCATATTAAAATATAAAGATAAAAGTTTTGATATGAATTTGTGCTTATGCCTTGAATGTCATGATGCTATAAATTATTCATTTGAAAGACTACAGAACTGTCCCCATGAAATAAAACCTAGATGTAGAAAATGCCCAACTCCATGTTATGAAAAACCTAGATGGAAAAATGTTGCAAAAGTGATGATACATTCAGCAGTAAAACTATCTCTTTCTAAAATGAAATCAAAAGTAAAAAATCTATTTTCATAAAATATTTACCAGCTAATTTTATTTTTTCCTAAACTATTTAAAATCTCATTTGTTTTAGAAAAATGTTTACAGCCAAAAAAACCCCTATAAGCTGATAATGGACTTGGATGAACTCCACTTAATATATGATGTTTATCTTTATCTATTATTTTCTCTTTTTTAATAGCACTACTACCCCAAAGAATAAATACTATATCTTTAGAATTTTTAGAAATAAACTTAATCAAATTATCTGTAAATATTTCCCAACCCATTTTATGGTGAGATTTTGGTTTTGACTCTTCAACTGTTAAAATTGCATTTATTAGTAAAACTCCATCTTTTGCCCAAGAAGTTAAATCACCATCAGCACAAACGCTATTTCCAATATCATCATTTATCTCTTTTAACATATTTTTCATAGAGGGAGGATTTGCAATATTAATAGGTGTTGAAAAAGCTAAACCTTGTGCTTGTCCTGCTCCATGATATGGATCTTGTCCCAATAATACTACTTTTAGATTTTCCAAAGGTGTTAAAGAAAAGGCATAAAATATTTTATCTTTTGTAGGAAAAACAACTGATTTTTCATAGGCTTTATCAAGTTCATTCATCAATTTTTTATAATACTCTTTATCTTGCTCTTCTTTAAAAAAATCATCCCAAGTCATAATTATCCTTATATTTTAGAAATAAAAAAAGCTAAGGCTTTAAAACCTTAGCTTTTGAAAAAATCTTTGTTTTACAATTATAAAACAGGTGATTTAATAACCATCATTTTTTCATTTGACATTTCTTCCATTGAATGAGGAATTCCACCCATTCCAAGTCCTGAAACTCTAGCTCCTCCAAATGGCATCCAATCAACTCTAAATGCTGTATGGTCATTTACCATAACAGCTGTTGCATTTAATCTTTTTACAGTTTTTAAAGCTGTATCAATATTTTTTGTAAATACAGCTGCTTGGAAAGATACATCCAAAGAGTTAGCTCTACTAATTGCTTCATCTAAAGTTTTATATGAATAGATACAAACAACCGGTCCAAATACCTCTTTTTGTGAAACTATTGCATCATCAGGTGCATTTAAAATAACAGTTGGCTCAAAACAAGAGTCACCTATTCTTTTTCCACCAGTTAAAATAGTAGCACCTTTTGCAATTGCATCATTTACCCATTCTTCAACTCTATTTACTTCATCATGATTAATTAATGGTCCAACCTCTGTTTTTGGATCAAGTTGATCACCAACAATTAATTTTTTTGCAGCTGCTGTTAATTTACTTGCAACTTCATCACAAATTGTTTCTTGAACATAAACTCTTTGAACAGATACACAAACTTGACCTGCATGATAGAATCCACCTTTTGCAAGGGCTGGAATCATATCTTCAATATCAGCATCAGCTTCAACAATAACAGGAGCAACTCCACCATGTTCTAAAGCTACTCTTGTTCCTGGACTTACTTTTGAATTTAAATACCAACCAACAGGTCCTGAACCAATAAATGTTAAGAAGTTAGTTTTAGTAGAAGTTGCTAATAACTCTCCACCTTTTCTATCACAAACAACAGCTTGTGCCCAACCTTTTGGAAGTCCAGCTTCTTCTAAAATTTCTATAAGTCTTACAGCACTCATAGGAGTTTGTGTTGCTGGTCTTATGATAACAGGGCAACCAACCGCAATTGCAGGAATTACTTGGTGAACTGCTAAATTAAATGGATGGTTAAATGCAGAAATTGCAGCTACTACTCCAATTGGTTCTTTAAATGTATAAGCCATTCTATTTGCACTTGATGCAGTATGACCCATAGCTATTTCTTTACCTTCATAAGCACCTAAATGCTCAATAGCAATTTTAATACCATTAATAGCTCTTTGAATTTCAACTTTTGAGTCAATATACGGCTTTCCACCTTCACTTGCACATAAAATTGTAAGCTCTTCAACTTGTGAAGACATAATCTTCATTACATTTTCTAAAATCTCTACTCTTTTATATTTTGGTAACCAGTTTGCCGTATCTAAAAAAGTTTGATGAGCTAAATCAATTGCAGCTTCAACTTCTTCAAATGTACTAAACTTTACTGTACCTACTACTTTTCCGTCAAATGGTGATGTTACTTCTATTGTACTCATATTTATCCTTTCAAATTTTTATTATATTAAACACTGTTTTTTAGCTAATAAATCATTTAAGATTGCATGATTTAAAGAGTAATCAACTGCTAAATCAATTAAATGAACACCTTTTGTATTTACACACTCTTCTAAAGTTTTTTCAAACTCTTCAACTGAAGTTGGTCTATGTCCAGATGCTCCATAAGATTCAGCATATTTTACAAAATCAGGGTTTCCTAAATCTAAACCAAATGTTTCAAATCCCATTCCTGTTTGTTTCCATTTAATCATTCCATATGCATTATCATTTAAGATAATCACAGTTAAATCAAGACCTAATCTAACAGCCGTTTCTAACTCTTGTGAATTCATCATAAATCCACCATCACCACAAACAGAAACTACTTTTTTATCAGGATTAATCATTTTTGCTGCCATTCCAGAAGGAAGTCCAGCACCCATTGTTGCTAATGCATTATCAAGTAATAATGTATTTGGTTGTGCACATCTATAGTTTCTTGCAAACCAGATTTTATAAACTCCATTATCAAGTGTTACAATATCTTCATCATCTAAAGTTTGTCTAATCGCTCGAACTGCTCTTTGAGGTAAAATTGGGAATCTATTATCACCAAAATATTTATTTAAGTGAGTTTTAACTTCAACTACCATTCTTTTATAATATTCAAAGTCCCAATGCTCTTGAGGAGAAATAGCCGTTGCTAAACTAGCAACATTAGAAGCAATGTCACCTACAACGTCTAATTGAGGGAAATATGTATCATCAACTTCACTTGGGAAGAAATTAACATGAATTACTTTTGTAGCATCTGGTGTATTTTCCATAAAAAATGGTGGTTTTTCAATAACATCATGTCCTACATTGATAATTAAGTCTGCTCTTTCAATTGCGCAGTGAATGAAATCATCTTTTGATAATGCAGCAGTTGATAAACATAATTTATGATTTTCATCAATTACACCTTTTCCCATTTGAGTTGAGAAGAAAGGAATTCCAGTTTCATTTACGAAATCTGTTAATGCATTTCCAATTCTCGTTCTATTAGCCCCAGCTCCAATTAATAATAATGGTCTTTTTGCTTTTTCAATCATTTTAACTGCATCTGTAATTGCATCTTTTCCAGCTTTTGGATATTTAAATTCTCTAACTGGATAGATATTAAATTCTACTTCTTCAGCTGCAATATCTTCAGGTAATTCAATATGAACAGCACCTGGTCTTTCAGTTGTTGCAATTTTAAATGCTTCTCTTACCATTGATGGAATATTATTTCCATTTACAACTTGTTTCGCATATTTTGTCATTGGTTTCATCATTCCAACAACATCAATAATTTGGAATCTACCTTGTTTTGATTTTTTAATAGGTTTTTGACCAGTGATCATCATCATTGGCATTCCACCTAATTGTGCGTAAGCTGCACTTGTTGCGAAGTTTGTAGCTCCAGGGCCAAGAGTTGATAAACAAACTCCAACTTTTCCTGTTAATCTTCCATAAGTTGCTGCCATAAATCCAGCTGCTTGCTCATGTCTTGTTAATATTAGTTTAATATCTGATGTTCTAAGTGCTTCAAGAAAATCAAGATTTTCTTCACCTGGAATTCCAAAGATATATTCAACACCTTCGTTTTCTAATGCTTTTACAAATAGTTCTGATGCGTTCATTTTTTATACTCCGTTTATTTTATAAAAATTATTGATAATCATAGTTAATACTTATTAAAATCTTGTTTTATTTTCATAATGATTATCAAAAAGATATGAAAAGTGTAACATTTTACACAAAAAGGATTATAGTTTATTCCTCCTTATATAATAATCTTTTTTGATGATAATTTATAGCTTCTTAATAATATTTTTTATACTATTGATAAATTTATAAAAAGGTTATTTATGAAAAAAATCCTAATAATTGTAGTATTAGCAATTATAGTTCCCCTTGTTTACCTAATATTTACAAACTATAACAATATTCCAAAACTTGATGAAAATGTAAAAGAGAAATGGTCACAAGTACAAAATCAATACAAAAGAAGAGCTGATTTAATTCCAAATCTAGTTGCAACTGTAAAAGGTTATGCGGAACATGAAAAAAGCACATTTACAGAAGTTACAGAAGCTAGAAGTAAAGTTTCACAAATGAATATAAACGCAGATACACTTAATAATCCAGCAGCTATGCAACAATTTGTAAATGCACAAGCAGGACTTTCAAGTGCCTTATCTAAGCTTATGCTAGTTGTTGAGAAATATCCTGATTTAAAAGCAAATGAAAATTTCATGGCACTTCAATCTCAACTAGAAGGTACTGAAAATAGAATTACTGTTGCACGAAAAGATTTTATAGAAGCTGTGAAACTTTATAATTTAGAGTTAAGAACAATGCCTGGAAAACTTGTAGCTGCTATTGTTCATCCAAGTGCTCAATTAAAAGAGACATTTAAAGCTAGTGAGGCTGAACAAGAGGCTCCAAAGGTTCAATTTTAATGACACTAAGCAGTGAAGAAAAAGATCTAATCTCAAAAAAGATTGAAAATCTTGAAAAATCAAGCTCTGCTGAGTTAGTTGCTGTCATTACCAAAAAAAGTAGCGATTACAAGTTTGTAAGAGTCATGATAAGTATTTTTTTAGTCTTTTTAATATCTTTTTCTTTAATCTTCACGATTGAACTTTCAACATTACAATTAATAGAAATTCAACTTTTAAGTTTTATTGGAATAAATCTATTTTTTGAACACTTTCATGGTTTTTTACTATCAATTTTACCAAAAAGTTATAAACAATATAAGGCATCTCAAAATGCTCAAGAACAGTTTTATAATCTTGGATTAAATCGTACAAAAACCAAACAAGGAGTTATGTTTTTTGTTAGTTTTGATGAAAAGTATGTTGAAATAATTAGTGATACAACAATTAGTTCTAAAATAGAGAATACTTATTGGCAAAAAGTTGTTGATGAATTCATAAAAGATGTAAAGAAAAAAGAGCTGTCAAATGGATATTTAAAAGCAATTGATTCTTGTAGTGGAATTTTAATAAAAGAGTTTCCTATTCAAAAAAATGATAAAAATGAACTTCCAAATGATGTTATTGAGTTAAGATAAATTATGAAAAAAACGATACTAATTTTAACCCTACTTATATCAACACTTTTTGCAGATATAACTCAATACTTTCCAAAGCTTGATGGAAGAGTGGTAGATACTGCAAATCTTTTAAGTTCAAATGCAAAAGAAAAAATCACTACAACACTAAAAGAACATGAAAATAAAACATCAAATCAAATAGTAGTAGTAACTTTAAAATCACTAAACGGCTATGAAATAGAGGAATTTTCCTATCAACTAGGAAGATTTTGGGGAATTGGACAAAAAGATTTAAATAATGGCGTTTTACTTGTAATTGCTCTTGAGGAAAAAAAACTACGTATAGAAGTTGGTTATGGTTTAGAAGGGGCACTAACAGATAAAATATCTTATGAAATAATAAACTACACACTAAAACCAAAGTTTAGATTACAAGATTATGATGCTGGAATTACAAATGCAGTAAATGAAATAATCCAAGCGATAAAAGGTGAATACACAGTAAAAACAAAAGTAAAAGATGAAGATATGGAAATGATGAGTGAAACACTACCTTTAGTCTTTTTTGGAATAATATTTTTATCAATTTTTTTAAATGGAATTTCAACAAAAACAAAAAACCAATTCTTATATAAAACTAGTAAATCGTCTATTCTTTCTTCTTTCTTTGGTTTTTTTACATTTATTATGGCTCAATCTTTCACATCTTTTTATATAATAATTGCAGCCATTGTATTTATTGGTGTTTTTATTTTCAATTTTATAAATATAAGAAATGTAGATTTTAATAAAATAAAAGAAGCTTCAAGGAATTCATCAAATAGCCGTTCAGGTGGATTTGGTGGCGGTGGCTTTTCTAGTAACGGTGGTGGTTTCTCAAGTTCAGGTGGTGGCTTTTCAGGCGGCGGCGGTGGATTTGGAGGTGGAGGAGCTAGCGGTGGCTGGTAAACTTCCAAAATTAAAAGGAAAAAAATGAAAAATAAAGCAATTATATTTGATTTAGATGGAACACTAATAGACTCATTAGAAGATATTGCTGTTTGTATGAATCAAGTATTAGAAGAACTAAATCTACCATCTCATAAAATAGATGATTATAAGTATTTCGTTGGTGGAGGAATAAGTATCTTAGTTGATAATGCACTTGATAAAAATACAAGTGAAGAAACAAAAGAGCTTGTAACTGAAAAATTTAAAATAGTATATGACCAAAAATTACATGCAAAAACGCTACCTTATGATGGAATTTATGAACTTTTAGATGAACTTCAAAAACAAGATTTTAAAATAGGAGTTTTATCAAATAAACCCCATGAATTTACCATTGCATATACAAGTAATCTTTTTTCAAAATATGAAATGAAAGAAGTTCATGGACAAAAATCACATATAGCAAAAAAACCCGATCCAATTGCAGCTATTCAAATAGCACAAAGTTTTGATGTGCCTTGTGAAGAAGTATATTTTGTGGGTGATACAATGGTTGATATGCAAACAGCAGTTAATGCAAAAATGATAGGTATTGGTGTTCTTTGGGGATTTAGAGATGAAGAAGAACTTATGTCAAATGGTGCTACTTATGTAGTAAAACACCCTTTAGATATTTTAGATATAGTAAATAAGAAGTAGAGTTTTCTGCTTCTTATTATTTTTTATTCTGCTTTTTTATAACCTAGTTTTTCTAAAACGGAAGAAGGACTTAAATCCTTACTTTCAACTACATCTTTAAACTTATCATCTTCCTTTGCTTCAAGCTCTAGTGCTTTTAACTTAGAAATAAACTCTTGCGAACTAAGACCTAAAGTTTGTGCAACTTCTTTAATAGACTTTTTCCCAAGCCCTGAAAGTGGAACTGTTTTTTCTTCACCTTTTTCAAAGTTTTTTCTTAGTAAATCATAAATAAATTTTGGACTAACATTATTTAATTTAGCTATTTGCGATAAACTTTGTTCTTCCTCAAACGTAATATTATTTGAAGTTAATATAGTTCTTGAAACTTCTAAATCATAGTTTAGTTTTTTTGTAAAACTTTTCAAAGAAGATAATTCAGCATGAGAATAAGGTGAAGTTCCGTACTCTTTTTCCCATGAACTTTTAATTTCATCCCCAAATTCTAAGAAGTTTGAAAAAGGACTTATTTGATAAATAGTTCCAAATAAAAACAGTAAAAATAAAATAGTAGCAGCAATCATATCTTTAGTAAATAAAACAAATTCTCTAGCTTCATTTTTCATATAACTAATTAAAGGCTTCCAATTATAATATATATGTAAAATAGTAGCTATTACAAACAGCACCATAAAAGCAGAATGGATTTGTCCATACAATTCTTTTGAAATACCAAATAATTCCCAATTTGCCCAATTTGCAACACGTCCAGGAGGTGTTATAAAAAGTATTATTCCTGTAAATGTCATGGTAAGCATCGCTAAAAGCATGGTAAGTGAAGTGATTTTTTTAAGACTCATAATTGACTCCTTATTTAAAATTGTATCATAGGTGTTTTAATAATTTGTTTATTATTTTCAATAAAATAGTATAATGACAACTTAATAGATTCAAATAAAATATAAAGGCTTAACATGGGTGATATTTATAAAACTGTTTCTTGTCATTTTTATGATGAATTAGAAGCCTTAGCTGTAAAAAAAGTGCTTACGAAAATCACATATTCAGAAAATGAAAATGAAAAATATATAGAAGATATAATAGTTGATTTCAAAACAAAAAATAAAGAAGAGTTTTTAATACTAAAAAATGGAGTTAATATTAGACTTGATAAAATCATTAAAATAAATGATTTAATTTACAAAACTAATTGCTAAGTTAAAACTCTAACTTCACTTATAAATCTTTCCATTCCCATTGGGTCTGGAATGATAAAAGAAATTACTCCATTATTTGTAATAACTTTTGCCTTCGCTTTTTCGATAGTTTCTTCACCATTGAAATAATCCTTATTTTTATACTCAACTAAATATTCACTTCCATCTTGGATATTTAATTTTTTTAATTCTTCTTGTGTATTTGCTTTGAAGTTCATATTTATTATTCCCTTAATATTTTGGATTTAATATTTTACCTTATTCTTAACATTTTCAAAAGGTTGTATATGCAATAGTTGCATATACAATTTAAGGATATTCATATGGCATATGATTTAGAAAAATCTATTGGTTTTAAGATAAACCAAACAGCAAACAAATTAAACAATAAATTTAATCACATTTTACAAGCTTACGATATAGCTCCTGAACAAAGAGCTACACTTGAAATCATAAAATATGAGAAAGATGTAAATCAAACAAAAATTTCTAATATTTTAGGAAAAGATAAAACTACTATTAGTAGAACTCTTGCAACTTTGGAAAAGAAGAATCTAATTTCAAAAAAACAAATTGATAAAAGAACAAATCTTATTCAACTAACTTTTGAAGGAGAAAAAATTTTAAATGATAGTAATAAGGCTGTAAAAGAGTTTAGGGAAAATTTGATTTCGAAGCTAAAGGAAAAAGAAGTAATACAATTAATTTCTCTTTTAGAAAAAGTCACAAAAAGCGTAGAAGAAGAATTATGAGAAAACCAATAAATCACATATATTTGATCATTTTATTATCCGTATTATCTTCCGTTGCACCAATGGGTGTGGATACTTATTTACCTTCTATTCCTGATATTGCTAAATCATTTAATGTTAGTATTCATAAAATTGAACTTTCTTTATCTATATTTTTAATTGGATTTTCTATTGGTCAAGTTTTTGGAGGCCCTATTTCTGATAGATACGGAAGAAAGATGAGTTCTGTATTTGGACTTTTAGGTTATGCTCTTTTTAGTTTTATTATCATTTTTAGTTCCACTATTTATGAACTTTGGTTTTATAGATTTTTTGAAGCATTTTTTGGAGGAATAGTCGTTGTAAATGCAGCAGCAGCTGTTCGAGATAGATTTCATGGAGCTGAAGCTGCAAAGGTATTTTCACTTATTGGAATGGTACGAAGTTTAGCTCCACTTTTAGCTCCTGCTATTGGAGCATTTATTATTCATTTTTTTCACTGGGAAGCTATTTTTGCATTTTTAACTTTTTATGCTTTAGTTGTCGCTTTCTTTGTTTACAAAAATTTAGAAGAGAGTTATACATATAATAAACAAAATATATATGAATCATTTAAGATAGTATTGAGTCATAAAACTGCTTTAAAAGCTATGTTGACACTTGGATTTAGTTTTGGTGGGTTTTTTATTATCATTGCTAAAACATCTTTTATTTATATTGAATACTTTAAAATTTCTAGTGATTATTTCCCACTATTTTTTGGAGTAAATTTTATTATTTTAATACTAATGATCAAAGTAAATGTAAATTTATTAAAAAAATACGAGCCTATTTGGCTTGTTAAAGTTGCTCTTTTAATTCAAGTATTTTCAGGAATTTTCTTTGTATTAACATATGAAAATATATCTATAATAACTATTATGATAATAATTGCTTCATATATGAGTATGATGGCTTTTATCTTTGGTAATTGTATGGCTTTAACTTTAGAACATTTCCCAAAAAATGCAGGAGTAGCATCTGGAGTTATAGGAGTTTTACAGTTTGGATTAGGAGCAATTATTTCTTCAATTGCACTATCTTTTCATAGTGAAACATTTTTACCAATTGCACTTAGTATTTCAATAATCTCTTTTGTAGCTTTTTTAGTGATGAGAACATACAAGATATAAAAGATTTCTCTTTTATATCTCTAATTCAAAGAATAATTCTTCTACTTTTTCATATTTTGCAACAGAACAAGTAATCTTGATTGCATTATCATAATCTTTAAACTCTTCTACAAAAAGCTTTTGTAATTTTTCTAATTCTACAGCTCTAAAAATAAAGTATCCTAAAACTTCTGTTCCTCTTGAACCTGTTTTTTCAATACCAAAGCTATCAAACTTCCAGTCAACTCCTCTTGTGAAAAAGAAAACTTCTGATAATCTTTTTTCTAACTCTTCCCTTACGCTATTGTTATACGCTTTTAAATGAACATAAAATGCAACATTTATATTAAACTGTGACTGAACTAATTTTTCTTGTTCCTCATTGTTTGGGTTTTCTATAATATTTGAATTACTCATACTAAAATGCTTCCTAGTTTTTTCGTGTATTATAGTAAAAGTTATTGAAATAAAGCTTGCATTAATAATTTTAAATTCTTATTTTTAGTTTATTTTTATATTAGAGAATAAAAAATAAGTAAACTTTTTTAAACTATTGTTATATAATAATAAATAAAAAAAGGATTTTTGTGGAGCAAGTTAATAGCCAAGAAGCAATGATTTGGCGTTCAGAATATAATATTAATAATTTTAAAATAGACAATGAACATCAAAAACTTTTTTCAATCGCCAGAGAAGCTTTAAATATAGCAAAACTACAAAATCATTTAGATAAAAACTCCAAACTAAAAGAAGTTATTATAAAGCTTTTTGAATATGTTGATTTACACTTTTCGCATGAAGAAGAGTATATGGAAAAATTATCTTATCCTGAATTTTCTAATCATAAAATTTTACATGAAAATATGTTAGAAATGCTCAAAAAACTAATTTCCGAAATAAATACAATGGAACTAGAGCAAATAGAAAAAGAATTAAATGATTTTATTGAAAAAATTTTTGTACAACATATTATAAAAGAAGATAAAAAAATCCAACTATGGAATACAAGTCTTGATGATCTGAAAACAAATTTTGGATGGAAAGAAATTTATAGTCTTAATAATCCTGAACTTGATAAAGAACACAAAACTTTATTTAAAATTGCAGAAGAAGCTTTTGCAATTGTTGAGCCTGAATTAAAACATGAAAAAATCAAAAATATTTTAAATAAATTATATGAATACATGAAAACGCACTTCTCACATGAAGAAAAATATATGGAAGAAATAAGCTATCCAAATATTGAAATACACAAGGAACTACATAACAATATTGCAAATACTATCAATGATTTTGTAAAAGAACTTCCAAGTTTAAGTGAAGATAGTTTTGAGAAAGAGTTAGCAAGACTTATTGATGTAACTATCGTTCATCATATAATTCAAGAAGATAAAAAAATCATCACTTGGTTAAAAGCAAATTCAAATCAAAGTGATTCATAGTTGATATATTTTAGTAATATTCATATACAATTAATACAATTATAATATCAGGATTTTTTATGGAAGATAATATTGAAATCTCAAATCTAATTTGGAAATCAGAATATAACATCGGAAATCTAAAAATTGACCAAGAGCATCAAAAACTTTTTTCAATTGCTAGACAAACGCTTTCGGTTGTTAAATTAAAAAATGACAATAAAGAAATAGGTAAGATAAAAGAGCTTATTACAGAACTATTTATTTATGTTGGAAGTCATTTCTCAAATGAAGAAAAATATATGCAAGAAGTTAAATATCCAGAAATAAAAAGACATAAAATACTTCATAAAAATATCCTAGATATGCTTACAAAATTAATTTCAGAATTAAATAATATGGAATTGAAAGATATTGAAAAGTCTTTATATAATTTTATTGAAGAGTACTTTATAAAACATATTATTTTAGAAGACAAAAAAATAAGCCTTTGGAATTGTTCACTTGAAGATTTGAAACATCATTCTGCTTGGAAAGAAATTTATAGTGTAAATAATTCTATAATTGATAAAGAGCATAAACAACTTTTTGATATTGCGCAAGAAGCTTTTATACCTGTTGAAGGAAAAGATAAAACTAAAAAAATAAAAGCAATTTTGACAGATTTATATGACTATATGAAAATACATTTTGCGCATGAAGAGAAATTTATGAGTGAAATAAATTATCCAAAACTTGATGAACATAAAAAACTTCATAAAGAGATTATCTTAAAAATAAATGAGTTTGTAAAACAACTTCCAACAATGGAAATAAATGATTTTGAAAAACAATTAGCAAAAATCATAGATATATCATTAATTCAACATATTATTAAAGAAGATAAGAAAATTATCATTTGGGAAAAAGCAAATCCACCAAAAAAATAGGAAGAAATATGTATGCAGTAATATTTGAAGTTTATCCAACAAATGAAGGGAAAGAAGAATATCTAAAAATAGCTTCTTCTCTAAAAAAATTTTTACAAAATAGAAAAGGATTCATTTCTATTGAAAGATTTCAAAGTTTAATTGATGAGAATAAACTTTTAAGCCTTTCTTTTTGGGAAGATGAAAAATCTATAAAAATCTGGAGAAATCTTTTTGAGCATAGAATTGCACAAGATAAAGGTAATGCTGGAATATTTAAAGATTATAGAATTCGTGTAGCACAAGTACTCCGAGATTATACAAAAGAAAAAAGAGATGAAGCTCCAAAAGATTCAAATGAACATAGAATTTAGATTTTTGCAAAAAGCAATTATTGATAAAAACTACATTTCATTTAATTATGAAAATAAAAGCTTAAAAAAAATCAAGCCTTTGAAACTTAATATTGATAATAAACTTTATAGCGATAAAGGAATTTTTGAGTTTGAAAGAATTAGAAATTTGCAAATTTTGAAGGATAAATTTTAAAATTACACAATTTGTTAATTTTTAAACTATATAATGCCTAAATTTATTTTTAAGGATTAATATGAAAAAAATCGTATTTACAACACTAATATCAATCTCTTCAATTTTTGCATTTGATATAGGTTCAGTTACAAAAACAGTTGGAGCTGCAACAGGAATCACAGCAGAATCAATTGGAACACAATTAGCAGATATGGCAAAAGCAAAAGCTCCAGCTACAGCTGAGCAAGCAAAAACTTATTGTACTCAAGCTTCTACTTATAAATCATTTGTAGGAATTGCTGATGATGGTATGATGGCTAAAGCTATTGATATTTGTGCTGATAAAGCAAGTGAAGGTTTGGAAGGTAAAGTAAGTGAATTAAAAGATAAAGCTACTACAGAAGCTGTAAAAGCGGCAACTGATTCATCAACTCCTTCTTTAATGGGAACTGCTAGTAAATTATTAGGAAACTAATTTTTATGTCAAACCCTTCTTGGGTTTGATTTTTATAATCTTCTTTTTACAACAAATAAATGTTATCATTCATAAAAATTAACATTGGTAATAATATGAATACAACAGACTTAATGAACACCGCTCTTAAATTAGCAAAACTAGATAAAATGCCTTATGATACAGATATCATAGTTGCAGGTGAAAATATAAAAAAAGTACTTATTGGTATAGATATGGAAACGCCTGAGTTATTACTAGCTCGTACGCTAGGATTTGATTGCGTTGTAAGCCACCATCCAAAAGCAGACTATTGTGTAGTTGATTTTGCAAAAGTTATGGATGTGCAAATAGATAGAATGGTAAAATCAGGAATCCCAATAAACAAAGCTCAAAAAGTTTTAAGAGCAAAACAAGCAAGTATTGATATAACAAAACACGCTTCAAACTACGACCGAGTAAGTTCAGCTGCTAGACTTATGAATATGCCATATTTAAATATACATATTCCAGCTGATTTTATAACAGAAGAAATCGTACAAAAAAGACTTGATAATGCATTTAAAGACAAACCAAAAACAAAACTAAAAAATATTATAGAAGAGTTAAACTCTTGGGAATACTTTGTAGGAAAAGTTGCACAGCCAGTTATAAGAGTGGGTTCTAATGAAGACTACGCAGGAAAAATCGAAGTACTTATGTCAGGTGGAACAAATGGCGGAGCAGATGTTTATAAATCATATTTCCAAGCAGGTGTTGGCACAATTATTGCTATGCACGTTCCTGAAGATGTACAAAAAGCAGTAATTGAGCAAAACATAGGAAATATAATCATAGCACCTCATATGCCAAGTGATAGTATTGGTTTACTTGAAATCGTAAAAGCTTGGAGAGAACAAGGTGTTGAAGTTACTTGTATGAGTGGGATTGTGGAGTAAAGAAATATAATCCTTCAGTTTTACTACTTTAGTTTCTACTTTCTTAAATGAACTACCTCGATGTAAGTATACGAGCTAGTTCATTTATAATTTAGTATCGTGTCCTCAGAATTTTTAAATAAGGAAGAAATATGAAAAAGAAGTTAAATGTACTAGGCGAAGCACTAGAACCCTGTAGTGTAAATCCTCTAACTGGATACTATCGTGATGGTTGTTGTTTTTCAGGAAAAGAAAATGATGCAGTTCATGCTGTTTGTATCTATGCGACTAAAGAGTTCTTAGCATATTCTAAAGAAGCGGGTAATGATCTTTCAACCCCAATACCTGAATATAACTTCCCAGGTGTTAAACCAGGAGAGAGTTGGTGTTTAGGAGGATATAGTTTTCTCAAAGCACATCATGCGGGTAAAGCACCTCAGATATTTATACATTCTACACATGAACGTATATTAGAACTCATTGATTTAGAAACATTGAAATCTTACGCTATGGATTTATAAGATAAGTATATTAGGTTGATTTAGATATTTAAATATTTTTGATTTAGTATTCTGTCTTTTGAAGATTAGTTTGTGAAAGATATTTCTTTATTGTGATACTTCTTACTTTTCTTTTTAATAAAGAAAAGTAAGCAAAAGAAAAGCGTTCGCTAAGTTCCAAAATAGCTAAAAAATAAAATAAAATCTTAAAATTTGAAAACTCGCTCAGTCGCTCAAACAGTTCAAATTTCTTTACAGATTTAATTTGATTTTTCTTTACGCTATTTTGAAAATGCTCACCTTCTATTCTTTGATTTATTATATTCTCATATGGAAAATCTAATTCTAAAAAAGAAAGATTTATTTCATCAAATTTTATATTTAAAAAATCTTCTTCAGTTCTTTCTACTCTTTGATTTCCTAATAATCTGTTTCTAATGCCCAAAATGCTCTAAGTCTTTTTGCTTTAGAATTACCAATATATTCATACTTACTATCATAAATATTAAGTCCTACTCTATCATTAATTAATCTTGCAAATTCTTGATTTGAGAAATCTAATACATAGCCACTTTCCATATTAAACAAATTCTCAAAGTATCTTTTTTCAGTAGTTTTTAATTGTGCCATCAAATTCTCTTAAATAATTAATTTTAGTATTACATTATACTTGGAAAATAATAAATTTTGTTAAAGTTCAAGGCCAGAGGAAAAATTGGAAGGGGGGAGCATACTCTAGTATGTGACTATTTCAATTTCGACGATAAGGCCGAAATTTGACTTGTGTTTACACTCTCTTTGAGAAAAGTTACTATTTTACTTCGCTAGACTTTTTCCAACTAAGTAACCACTCGCCCACGCAAACTGAAGATTAAATCCTCCCCTATTCCCAACTATATCTAAAACTTCACCTGCAAAATATAGTCCTTTACACAATTTACTTTCATAAGTTTTATTATCTACCTCAGCGGTTCGCACTCCTCCACCACTGGCTTCTGCATGTCCGAAACCTTGGGTATCTATGATTTTTAGTTTCCATTGGTTTAGCTGATATGCTAATGCTTTGATTTGTTTTGCATTTATATCTGCAGCTTTTGTATCTATATTAATTTTACAAATATCTAATAAAACAGGTGCTATTTTATTTGATACCATTCCTGTTATTATATCTACTGCTTTTTGACTTGGGATAGTTTTAAATAGTGTTTGAATTTGGTCGCTTAGGTCATTTCTATTTATTTTTGGGAAAAAATTTATTGCTATTTTTACATCTTGATAAGAGCTTAGATTTAAAACTGCAAGTTGTGAAATATCAAGTATTGCAAAACCTGAAACTCCATAACTTGTAAATAGTACATCACCAAAAATCTCTTGCTCTAAATTACCATTTACAAATAAGCTTACATTACACTCTTTTTTTACACCTTGTAATTTACCATTATATGTATTATCAGTTTTTAGTCCCACAAGAGAAGGATATGTTGGATTGAAACTATGCTCAAATTTTGAAGCAAAATCTAAACCACTTTCATTTGCATTTAATTGTGGGGCTGCTCCTAGTCCATTTGATATTAAAACTTTGTCATATGCGTTATATTCATTATCTTGAGTTTTGATATTAAACTTATCTTCTACTTTTTCTATATCTTTTATCATAGCTTCTAAGTATATATTCACATCTAATTCTTTTAAAGCTAGTTCCAAAAGATTTGTCACTGATTTTGCTTCATTTGATAAGGGATACACCTTTCCACTTGGTTTTATATCAAGTAAAAGTCCTATACTTTTACAGAACTTTTCAAAGGCTTTGAAGTCAAACTCTTTTAGTGCAAAGCTGGTAAAATCAGGGTTCTCTCCTATATAGTTTTTAGATGTTACTTTACTATTTGAGATATTGCATCTTCCATTACCACTTGCTAATATCTTTTTACCTATGCCTTTGTTTGCATCAAATAAATCTATATGTAGATTTTTATTTAATCTTTTAGCAGTAATTGCAGCTATTATTCCCGCTGCTCCTGCTCCTATAATTGCTATTTTCAAATCTATCCCTAAAAGTTTTTTTGATTATATCTAATAGACTCTTTTAAAAACAAGGAAGGGATATTTTATGAATAATAATCATATTCATTTCATTAAGATATGATTAATTTTGATATACTAAAATTTATTTTATAATAATTTTTAACTAGGATATCATTTTGAATAATTATCTTCTAAAAAGTTGTTTCTTTATTGGTTTAATTGGATTAGTTACCCTCTTTAATGGATGTACAGAAGAAACTGAAAAAAAAACACCTACTAAACCTCCAGTAGAAGTTGGAACATATACAATAAATCAACAAGAAATTACATTACAACAAGAACTTCCTGGCCGAACTGTCATTGCTTTAAGTTCTGAAATTCGTCCTCAAATTACAGGAATAATTGAAAGTCAATTATTTAAAGAAGGTTCAAGTGTAAAAAAAGATGAAATTTTATACAAAGTAAACTCATTAAGTTATGAAGCTACATATAATCAAGCAAAAGCTTCTTATTCAAATACTTTAGCAAATGTAAAAGCTGCAAAATTAAAAGATGAAAGATATAAAGAACTTTTAAAAATTGATGGTGTTTCAAAGCAAGAGTATGAAGATGCAAATGTAGCATATTTACAAGTTCTGGCAAACGTAGAAGAGAAAAAAGCAGCTATGCAAAGTGCTGAAATTAATTTAAGATATACTCAAATCAAATCTCCAATAACTGGTCATATTGGAATTTCAAGTGTTACAGAAGGTGCATTAGTTACAGCAAATCAAACAACTGCATTGGCAACTGTTCGTTCACTTGATCCAATATATGTTGATTTTACACAATCAAGTGTTGAAATGTTAAAACTAAAAAAACTTCTTGAACAAAAAGATATAAAAGCAGCAAATGCCTCTGTTAGTTTAAAACTTGAAGATAATTCAATATATGAGAATAAAGGTGAATTAAAACTTCAAGAATTAGCAGTTGATGAAACTACAGGTTCTGTTACATTAAGAGCAGAATTTCCAAATCCAAAAAATACTCTATTACCAGGAATGTATGTAAATATTATAATAAATGAAGCTATTAATACAAAAGCTATTATAGTACCACAACAAGGAATATCTTTTAATGATAAAGGAAATCCAGTTGCTATGATTGTAAATAAAAATAATGAAGTTGAAAAACGAAATATCATATTAGATAGAACAATAAAAGATTATTGGTTAATAAAAGAAGGGTTAAGTCAAGGAGAACATTTAATTGTTGAAGGTTTACTAAAAATTAAAGTAGGTGATAAAGTTCAAAAAGATACTGATATTTCAACTAAATTTGTATTCGATAATTCAAAAGTAAACTAATATGGGAGCTTTTTTTATAAACAGACCCATTTTTGCTTGGGTTATTTCTATTGTAATAATGCTAGTAGGATTAGCTTCAATTTATAATCTTCCTGTTGCACAATATCCAGATATTGCTCCACCAACAGTAAGAATTTCAACTACATACTCAGGTGCATCTGCCCAAACTGTTGAAAATAGTGTTACACAATTATTAGAACAACAATTAACTGGATTAGATGGATTATTATACTTCACCTCAACTAGTGAATCAACAGGAAAAGTTACGATTAATGTATCTTTCAAACAAGGTACAGATCCAGATACAGCTCAAGTTCAAGTTCAAAATAAAGTCTCCCAAGTAACAACAAGATTACCAAGTGCTGTTCAAGATCAAGGTATTGTTGTTACTAAATCTCAAACAGATTTTTTGATGATTGCTGCATTATATGATGAAACAGATAAAGTAACAGCTGCTGATATATCTGATTATTTGGTAAGTAATATACAAGATCCTATATCAAGAGTAGAAGGTGTTGGAAGTATTAGAATTTTTGGAGCACAATATGCTATGCGTATTTGGTTAGATCCTTCAAAGC
>NZ_JBEVTN010000025.1:0-29453 GCF_040884245.1 Arcobacter sp. s6
TTTAGAACAAATCATTCATATGCTCAGAGTTTACACTAAAAAACAATTAGGTTTTATGTGCGAAAGTTGAGTTAATATTATAATGATAATTAAAAAAATTCTTTAATTCACATTTTTTATACAACTTTATTTAATAATAATTCGATAAAATATATTTTTATAAAAATCTAAATACAAAATAAAATCATTAATACTATAATATATTATTGATTAGAGGAGAAACATATATAATGAGTGCATCTATATTTCGAGAATATGATATTAGAGGAATTTTTGAAAAAGAACTAAATGAGAACATTGTTAAAAAGATTGGATTTCATTTTGCAAAGGCATTATTGAAAAAAGTTCCTAATGCACAGTTTATAGCAGTAGGTTATGATGCAAGACTTCATTCACCTATTTTAAAAAATTGGTTAAGTTCAGGAATTAATGAAGCTGGATTAGAAGTTCTTGATATGGGACTTGTTCCAACACCTGCAAATTATTTTGCGAACTTCACTGATTTTGATGGATTACAAAGTGATGGTTCTATTATGATTACAGGATCTCATAATCCTCCTGAATATAATGGATTTAAAATTACATTAAATAAGGATCCATTTTTTGGAGAAGATATTTATGCTTTAGGTAGAGATATACTTGCTGATACTTCTATTATAAATGATAATAATGTAACTATTCCTATAGATTGTAAAAATAGATATATAGATTTTATTGTTAATCATTTTTCACATTTAAAATTAGAAAATAAAAAATTTGTATTTGATTGCGGAAATGGAGTTGCTGGTGTTGTATTAAGAGAAATACTTGATAGATTAAACATAAAATATAAAATTTTATTTGAGCAACCAGATGGTAATTTTCCAAATCACCATCCAGATCCAAGTGATGAGCATACTCTTGAAGATATTAAAAAAGAGTTAGCAACCGGTGATTATAATTTTGGTTTTGCTTATGATGGAGATGCAGATAGAATTGCCTTACTTTCACCAAATTATAATTTTAAAGGTGACATTCTAGCAATATTTTTCTCTAGATTTATTGATAATCCTACTGTTATTGGTGAAGTAAAATGTTCACAAGTTATGTATGACACAATTAATTCATACGGTAAAGCTATTATGTATAAAACAGGTCACTCAAACTTGAAAGTTAAAATTAAAGAAACTAAAGCTGATTTTGCAGCTGAAGTTTCTGGGCATTTATTCTTTAATGATAGATATTTTGGTTTTGATGATGCTATTTATGCTACTTTTAGAGCTTTAGAATTAATTGATCAAGAATTTGACTATGATAAAGAATTCGAAGCTTTACCACAAGTTTTTTCAACTCCTGAAATCAATATTACAGTAACTGAAGAAACAAAATTTAAAATTATTGATGATTTAAAAAAAGCTTTAGCAAATCCACCTGCTGATTTCCCAAAAATTAAAGATATAATTACAGTTGATGGAATCAGAGTAATTTTTGAAAATGGCTGGGGATTAGTGCGAGCTAGTAACACTACACCAAAATTAGTTACAAGATTTGAAGCAGATACAAAAGAAAATGCTAAAATATATGAAAATGTTTTAATAAACTTAATTAAATAAAAGGAAAATAAATGAATAAAAATAGTCCAATCAAAAAATGTCTATTCCCAGCTGCTGGATATGGTACAAGATTTTTACCTGCAACTAAAGCTACACCAAAAGAGATGTTACCTGTTTTAACTAAACCATTAATTCAATATGGAGTTGAAGAAGCAATTGCTGCTGGTATGGATACAATGGCAATAGTAACAGGTAGAGGTAAAAGAGCTATTGAAGATCATTTTGATATTTCTTATGAACTTGAAAATCAAATTAAAGGTACTAGCAAAGAGCATTACTTAACTGAAATTAGAGCTGTAATTACTAAGTGTACTTTTTCATATACAAGACAAATAGAAATGAAAGGTTTAGGTCATGCAATTTTATGCGGGGAAACACTAATTGGTGATCAACCTTTTGCCGTAGTTCTAGCTGATGACCTTTGTGATGCTCCTGATAATAAAGGTGTATTAGCACAAATGGTAGAATTATATAAAAAATATCATTGTTCAATTGTTGCTATTGAAGAAGTTCCAAAAGATGAAACATATAAATATGGTGTTATTGATGGAAATGAAATTGAACCTGGAATTTTTATGGTTAAAAACATGGTTGAAAAACCTGAGCCTGAAGTTGCACCTTCAAACTTAGCAATTATTGGAAGATATATTTTAACTCCTGATATTTTTGACATTATTAGAGAAACAAAACCTGGGAAAGGTGGAGAGGTTCAAATTACTGATGCACTTTTAACTCAAGCAAAAAAAGGCATGGTTTTAGCATTTAAATTTAGTGGTCAAAGATTTGACTGTGGAAGTATAGATGGATTTGTTCAAGCAACAAACTATTTTTATGACAAAGAAACAAAAAAAGAAACAGAAAAAGCAGCTAAGAAACCAACTGGAGCTAAGTAGTGAAAAATAATCTATATTATCCACAAGTATCATTAAGTGATGAAGAAATTTTTAGTGAAATAAAAAAAGAAAGAGAAAGTATTGGTTACTATTCTCTTCCTCATGTAGATATTACTGATTTAAAAATTAGACTTGATAATCTTAATTTTACTCAAAAGCAAATTGCAATAATTGGTATTGGTGGTAGTACTTTAGGAACGTATGCTATTTATAATTTTATGAAATATAATAAACAGCATAGTAAAACATTAAAAAAAGAACTTTTCTTTTTTGAAAGTACTGATCCAGTTAACTTAAATGGGACAATAAGTCAACTTAACATAGAAGATACTTTATTTATTGTTATTTCAAAATCTGGAACAACAATAGAAACAATTTCTATTTTTAAATATTTGATGTCAATTACAAAAATTGATAAATCTAATTTATTAGTGATTACTGAACATGATAGCAAATTAAATAGTTTTGCGCTTGCAAATGACATTAACTCTTTTGAAATACCAAAAGATGTCGGTGGAAGATTTTCAGTACTTTCAAATGTAGGTTTAGTTCCTTTATATCTTGCTGGATTTAATATAGATGATTTATTAAAAGGTGCAAAAAAGATTTCAACTTCATTTTTTGAACAACATGAATTATATGATCATCTAATGAAAAAATCTAGAACTTATTATGAGTTTAAAGATGTTTATAATGTAAATGCAATTTTTTCATACTCTCAATTACTTGAAGGTTTTAATAAATGGTATGTTCAACTTTGGGGTGAAAGTCTTGGTAAGATTGATATAAATAATACAAATCAAGGTTTAACACCAATTGGTCTTCTAGGACCTGTTGATCAACACTCATTTTTACAACTTATAGTTGAAGGTAAGTCTGATAAAACATTAACTTTTATAAAAATTAAAGATTTTAAAGATGATACTAAAATTGCACCTATAACTCTTGCTGGACTAGAAGATCTTGATTATATAAATAATCTTAATTTTAAAGAACTTATTAATCAGCAAGCAGATGCTACAATAGCATCTGTAAAAGAGTGTAAAAAAGATATTCCAATTGATATAATTGAAATTGATAATATTAGTGAATATGAAATAGGAAAACTTCTATTTTATTATGAACTTTTAACTTCAATCGTTGGAAGATTCTTAAGAATTAATACATATGATCAACCTGGTGTTGAGGGTGGTAAAATAATTCTTAAAGATATGCTAAAAAAATAAATATTATTAAGGATATACAAATGGCGATTTTTGGAACAATACAAGCAGTTAAGGAACAAATTAATTGTTCTAGTTTTGAAAAGGCTTTTTTGTATATTGATAAACTTCAAAATAAAAACTCTAATGAATATAAAAGTCTTTTGAATATAGGGCTTGATGAGTGTAATAAAATAATCTTGGATGAACATTGTTTTGTTTTAGAACAAGCTTATATTTCTAAAAATAAAGAAGATTGCTTTTTTGAATCACATAAAAAATATATTGATATTCAATATGTTTTTGAAGGTGAAGAGATAATGGAAGTTGAAAATATATCTAATCTTGAAGTTACAACACCTTATAAAGAAGATTTAGATTATGCAAAATATTCTCAAACAAAAGACTCTTCAATTTTAAAAATAAAACAAAATGAATTAGCAATATTTTTTCCACAAGATGCACATATGCCTTGTGTTAAACTAGGTGAAAATAAAAGAGTTATAAAAGCTGTTTTCAAAATATCAATAAATAACTAGAAGATTATGTCATTAATTTTCTCAGCTTTAATTCCTGTTTTTGCACTTATATTAATAGGATATTTTTTTAAAAGAATAAAATTTCCATCACATGAATTTTGGCCACAGGCTGATAAATTAACTTATTATGTTTTAATGCCTGCACTTTTGATTTTTAAATTATCAAATGCATCTTTAGAAGCACAAAATAGCTTCGGTTTTATTTTATCTGCACTTTTAGCAATATTTCTTACAATGATTGTTCTTATGATTGTAAATAAAATAAAACCTACAACTCCAGCTGCTTTTACTTCTGTAGTTCAAGGTGGAATTAGATTTAATACTTATGTATTTTTGGCACTTTCTGGAGCAATCTTTGGAAATGATGGATTAGTTTTATCTGCTATTCTTTTAACCTTTGCAATACCATTTATAAATATTTTATGTATTACAATTTTTGCACTTTATATTACTAATGAAAAATTAAATTTTATTTATTTACTTAAATCTATTATTACAAACCCTTTAATCATAGCTTGTGTTGTAGGGGGAAGCATTAATTTTCTAGGAATAGATTTACCTGTAATTATAAATAATACACTTGAAGTATTAAGTAAAGCAGCACTTCCTATGGGACTTTTATCAGTTGGATTTGGACTTGTTATAAAAGAGATTAAATCTTCAAAAAGTGAACTTATTATTTCAAATATTGCTAAACATTTAGTACTTCCTTTATTTATTTTTGTCTTTGGAAAATATTTTGGAGTAGATGATATGATGTTGTCAATTTTGGTTTTATTTGCAGTATTACCAACAGCTCCAAGCTCTTTTATCCTAGCAAGACAATTAGGTGGGGATATTGGATTAATGTCAAGTATAATAACAGTGCAAACACTTATATCTGCACTATTCATAATACTATTTTTGAAAATATTTATATAAACTTTCTATATCATTTTTTGTTGTAAGTTGTATTTTCAATTTTTAATTCTTTGTTTTAGAGTTGTTTCATAACCTATTTCTGGATTTAGTGGAACAAAAAATGATAAAACTAAAGAGCCCATTGCGATAATTGCTCCAATAATAAATACTAAAGAAGAGGACTGTAACCAAACCAATCCTAAAAGTGCAGGTAAAAATACAGCGGCCATGTGGTTTATAGTAAAACTAACTGCACTTGCACTTGAAATATCACTTGGATTTGCTATTTTTTGAAAATATGTTTTAAGTGCAATTGCCATAGAAAAAAGTAAATGGTCAATTATATATAAAGCAAAAGCTACATAAACACTATCAACATAAGCATAAGATACAAATACAAGAATCAAGCCCACATACTCTATCTTTAAAGTAATTCTCTCTCCAAATGAAACAATAAACTTACCAATTTTTGGAGCTATATACATATTTAAAATAGAGTTTGCAAAAAGTAAGATTATCATATTATGAATATCAACTCCAAATTTTTCAACAAGTAAAAATCCTGCAAATACCACAAAAATTTGTCTTCTTGCACCTGCTAAAAATGTCAAAGCATAAAAAAGCCAATACTCTTTTTTGATTCTTAGCTTTCTTTCTTGAATAATAGCTTCTTTAAAATGAGTAAATAAATACCAAGCAAATATTCCTAGAATAAAAGAAAATCCACCAAAAATAAGATAAACATATTTATACTCAAGGGCTAAATAATTCATCAAAATATAAATTAAAATAAACACAAGCAAACCTGCAAAAGATTTTACAGCTGATAATTTTCCTAAAACAATAGGCGCTCTTTCTTTTTCAATCCATTGTAATGATAAAGATTGATTTAGCGTTTCTAAATAGTGAAACCCAATAGACATAATTACAGTTGTAATATATAGACCAATAGGAGTTGGGGAAAATCCAGTTGCAGCAGTTCCTAAACCTAAAAGCATAATGGATAAATAAACTAATCTTTGTTGAGCTATAAAAGCTAAAACAAGAATAACTGTAAAAGCTAAAAGCCCTGGAATTTCTCTTAAACTTTGCAAAATACCTATTTGACTTCCATTAAATGATGCAACTTCAACAGTAAAGTTGTTTAATAAACTCATCCAAGCTGAAAATGAAACAACCATCGAAATAGTCATCACATAAAGTAATGCTTCTTTTGATGTAAAAATTCTAGTGAAAAAATCTTTTTTCAAATAAATACTCCAATAATAACTTTAATAGAAAGGGCTGTTAATAATACTTTTAAAATCAAAGTAAATCTTTTTCCATCTATTATATTTCTTAGTTTTGTTCCAACATAACTTCCTGCAATTGCTCCAATAACCATAGCAATAATTATTCCAATGTAATCAAAAAAAACAAATCCAAAATACATAAATACAAATACTTTTAAAATATGAGATAAACTCATCAAAGCAGCACTAGTTGCTACAACTTTGTCTTTATCTTTATAGTCTTTTAATAAAAGTGTCATTGTAAGTGGTCCAGTAGCTCCTACAACTATAGAGAGACCTGTTTGGAAAAAACCTGCTAAAAAATAGCTTTCATATCTTTTTATTTTTTCATTAAATTTTTCAGACCATAATGAAAGTAAAATATAAACACCTATAAACAAAGGAACATATTCAAGGGAAATAAAACTTAGAATTGATGCAAATAAGCCTATTCCTAAAAAAGAACCTAACAAAAACTTTGGAATCACTTCATATTGAACATCTTTATATCCAAAAACTGCTCGGCTTAGATTACTTGACATTTGAGTTAAACCATGAACTGGAATAAGAGCATTTACAGGTAAAAATGATGGTAAAATTGCAATTAACATCATTCCTCCACCAAGTCCAACAATACCTGCTATTGTGGATGTAAGAAATGAAATAATTCCTAAATATAATTCTGTCATATAAAAACTCTTTTTCTAAATAAATAAACATAAAATACCCAATAAAGCCTTATTTATCAAAAAATTGTTATACTCCTATCTTAAATCAAAGGATGTAGATGGATATTTATCAATGGATTGGATTTTTTGGAATGATTTTCATAGTTTTTGCATACTTGTTACTTCAAACTAACAAATATACAATCAACTCATTACAATACCAATTATTAAATCTAATTGGTGCAATTTTACTTTTGATTTCACTTTTTGTACATTTTAATCTAGGTTCTTTTATAATAGAGGTATTTTGGATTATAATTACAATATATGGAATAATTATAAATATTAAAAAAAAGGAAAAACAACAATGAAAGTTTTATTACTAAATTTTATTTTTTTAACAAATATTTTATTTGCACAATATGATTACTCAACTCAGAACTCAGGTAAAATAGATATGCATGGAGGGAAAAGTGAAATGCTTTTAAACAATAAAAACTCTCTATCAAATACAAATTTAAACTCACTTGGAAATATAGGAATTAATAAACCAACATCTCCAATAGCACCACAAACCCTAATTAAAGAAGAAAAAAAAATAGAAGAAAAAAAGGAAGATACTAAATAATGGCAACATATAAATTTATCTCGTGGAACGTAAATGGAATTCGAGCAGTTGATAAAAAAGAGGCCTTAAAATGGGTAGATGAACATGATATTCATCTTTTAGGTATTCAAGAAACAAAATCAATGAAAGAGCAAATTCCAAAAACTATTTTTGACAAAAAATTCAAAACTATGACAGCTAGTGCATCTGCAATAAAAGGCCGAAGTGGAACTGCTCTATTTACAGATATTGAAACCACATTTGAGTGTAACTGCCCAAGTGTTGATATATTAGATGAAGGAAGAATAAATGAAGTTCACTTTACTTTAGCAGATAAAGATATAGCATTTTTTAATGTATATTTTCCAAACGGTCAAAGTAAAGAAGAACGACTTGTTTATAAAATGGAGTTTTATGATAGATTTTTAGAGCATTGTGAAAACTTGAAAAAACAAGGAAAATCAATCATAGTTTGTGGAGATGTAAATACAGCCCACAAAGAAATTGACCTTGCACGGCCTAAAGCAAATGAAAAAACATCAGGATTTTTACCAATGGAAAGAGAATGGATGGATAAATTCATTTCACATGGTTATGTAGATACTCTAAGACATGTAATTGGTGATGAACCTGAGCACTATTCGTGGTGGTCATATAGAGCAAATGCAAGAGAGAATAATGTTGGCTGGAGGATTGATTACTTTTATGTAAGTGATGATTTAAAAGGACATATTAAAGATGCATATATTTTAAGTGATATTATGGGAAGCGACCACTGTCCTATTGGTCTTGAAATAGAGATTTAAGAAAGGAAATTCTATGAAAAAAATCATACTAATACTAACATTAATTTTTCTAGCAAGTTCAGCTTATGCAATATCTTGGTCACAACTAAAAAGTTGGGGAAATAAAACACTAGAACCTGATGTAAAATATAATATTGAAACAGAAGGATATAATGTAAGGGTTTATGAATTCACTCCAATAAGTGACCCGGGAAGTACTTGTGTTATGACTTTTACAAATGAAAAAATGGGAATGTTTTGTTTTAATAAATCTAAAGAAGCTATTAGGAAAGAATAAACTTTATGGAAAATTTCAACTTCGTAGAATATGTGAAAATGGTAAAAACCTATCAAGAAAATAATGATCCAACAGGTTGGTTTGATACTATTTACAAAAGTGCTAATGGTGATCATACAAAGGTTTTTTGGGCTGATTTAGAAGCAAGTCCTTATTTAGTATCTTGGTTGGAAAATAATCCAATAGATAAAATTTCTAAAAGAGCTTGTGTTGTAGGTTGTGGAGTTGGAGATGATGCAGAAGCTTTAAGTGAATTTGGCTTTGAAGTAATAGCTTTTGATATATCTCCTACAGCTATTGAATTATGTAAAAACAGATACCAAAATACAAAAGTAAACTATGTAGTAGCTGATTTATTTGATTATCCAAAAGAATGGTTTGAAAGTTTTGATGTGGTTTATGAGTGTAATACAATTCAAGTATTACCAGGAGAGTATAGAGTAAAAGCTCGTGCTTCTATGTCTTCACTAATTTGCAAAGATGGATATATCTTAGTTTCTTGTAGAAGTAGAAATGAAGGTGAAAAAGAAAATGCTATTCCACTTCCTTTAACAAAAGCAGAAATGGATAAATTTGTGGATTCAGATAAACTAAAAGAGATTAGTTTTTTAGCATATGATGATATACAAGAGCCTCCTGTTCCTCATTTCTTTGGAATCTATAAAAAAATCTAAAAATCTATTTTTCTTAAATTTTTCATCTCAAAAGGTAATTTAGAAATATCATTACCTTTTAGAGATAAACTTCGCAAGCTTTCTAAAACACTTAGTTCTTTTGGCAAATTTTTTAAACAATTATTCTTTAAATCAAGATTTCTAAGATTTTCTAAAAATTGAATATTTTCACTTAATTTTTCTATTTTATTGTTTCTTAAAATCAATCTTTTCAAACTATTTATTTCAAATAAGATTCTTGGAATATTTTTTAAATCATTATTGATAAATACAATTTTATTTAAATTTTCTAGTTTTTTCATACTCAAGGGTAAATTTTGTATTTTATTATTTGATAGATATAGGGTTTTTAGATTTACTAATTCTCCTATTTCTATAGGTAAAAAGGAGAGATGATTACCTCTTAGATCTAAACATTCTAAGTTTTTCAACTCTTTTATTTCTTTTGGTAAGCTTTCAAGTTTATTTCCATATAGAAGTAATTTCTTTAAGTTTTTTAAAGAGAATACTTCACTTGGAATTTCACTTAAATTTTTGAAGTTTAAATCTAGTATTTCGATATTTTCATTTTCTATTAACATAGATGTATTATAGCAAAGCTTCTATCCAAGCTACTACTTGATTTAAACTCTCTTTATCTTTTTTTGATATAAATACAGAAGGTTTATTTTTTCTATTATTTAAAACATCACTTTGCATTAACTCTAAGTCAACATCAACATAGGGAGCTAAATCTGTTTTATTTACAACTAATAAATCAGAAAATAAAAGTCCTGCACCTTTTTTTCTTGGAATATCAGCACCTTGAGCAACATCGATTATATACATGTAATAATCAATCAACTCATAGGAAAAAGTAGCACTAAGATTATCTCCTCCACTTTCTACAAATATAATATCAGGGGAAAACTTCTGTTCAAGCTCTACAACGGCCTTTTGGTTCATAGAGATATCATCTCTTATTGCAGTGTGAGGACAGCCACCTGTTTCAACTCCTGTGATTCTATTGCTATCTAAATCAAGATGCGCTTTTAAATAGTTTGCATCTTCTGTTGTGTAAATATCATTTGTAACAATTGCCAATGAATATTTATCTTTAAGTAAATTTGTAAGACTTTCAATAAGTGAAGTTTTTCCACTTCCAACTGGTCCTGCAATTCCTATTTTTAATGCCATTTATATTCCTTTTAAAATTTTTCGATTAAAATTTTTATTCTAGTTCAAGGCAAAAATTAGCGAAGTTTACTATTTATTAGTAAATGAGTTGATTTTTAACGCTGAAATAGGATAAAAAGAAAATCGAGTTATGTTGCAAACATTTTTGGTTCTAATACACTATGTTGAAATATATGTTCTTCAAAAAGTGGATTAAAATTTGTAATTTTATTTTTGATATTTTCAAAATCTAATTCTGATAAAATCTCATCAAATTCAAAAAGCATTTGTTGTATTTCAGATGGTTTTATTCTTGAAATTTTCAATGATGTTGCTGCTATATTTATTAGATTTTTTTTCGTCCACATTACTATAAAATCTTCCATACTAATATCTAAATCATAGGCATAAGTAACCAAAATAAAAATTTCATTTCCAATACAGATTTTATTTTCAACATACTCAAAATATTTTTTAACTATTGGTTTTGAAATATGATTTTTTAACTGTGTATAATAATTAAACCCAATATTACTTGATGCATTTGCATATTCGTATATTAGATAACTACTATATAGATTATCCATTTGTTTTAATAGCGTGATTTTATCATTTTCTAATGCTTTATAAATTTTTTTGATATAAGTAAACTCTATATTTTGATACTGATCTATGATAATATTTCGTAAGTATACTTTTAAAGTAGTTATATTATATACATTTTGATTAATTATATGTGGTTCTAGACCAAAAGAGTGTACAAACATACCTGATGGAAAAGTTCCATCAAGTATTTGTAGAAACCTACTTAAGCTTTTTAGATTTGATTTATTTGTCATATTAGTGAGAGTGGTGTGCTTTGCCATTTGCTTTAAAATAAGCTTTTGTTTTTTCAACTTTTATAGCTTCATTTGCATAACAATCTTTAATAATATCAGCTAATGAAATATCATCTAAAACTGTTATTCTAAACTCTTCTATCATTACAGGTTGGTGTCTATTTCCTATCTCATAAGCAACTTTTGCAAAAGTTAAAGCATCACTAAAACTTAAAATAAAAACCTCATCTTTACTTCTACTTACTTTAATAACATGTCCATCTTCACAAAATAAAAAATCATTTTCATGAAGATGAGTAAACTTAGCTTTCATCACAAAATTAACACCCTCTTTTGAAACAGCTGTTAAATTTGGCTTTTGCATATCAAACCAAGATAGCTCTACCTCATCACTATAAAAATCTATATTTTTTCTTATTTCTATTACTTTTTTTATTACACTAAATGTCAAATCATCTCCTTAAAACATAAAATATTTTTTGGCCATAGGCACTGTTGTTACGTAATCAGAAGTTATTACTTCTCCATTTACAGTTACATCATAAGTTTCTGGATTTACTTTTATTTCTCCTATGAAATCATTTAATTTCATATCTTTTTTACCTATATTTCTAGTATTTTTTACAGCTAATACTTTTTTGTTTATTTCTAATTTTTCTTTTAAATCTTTACTCGCAAAGTTTGAAGTAAAAATAGCACTGGTTTTAGCACTTGCACGTCCTAGACTTCCAAACATAGGTCTATACATGCTTGGTTCTGGTGTTGGAATTGATGCATTAGAATCACCCATTAGAGCAAGGGCTATAAATCCACCTTTTACTATAATTTCTGGTTTTACTCCAAAAAATGCTCTATTCCATAAAACTAAGTCAGCCATTTTCCCAACTTCTACACTTCCTACATGTTCATCAATTCCTGATGCGATTGCTGGATTTATAGTGTATTTTGCGATATATCTTTTTATTCTATTGTTATCATTTCTTTGGCTATCATTACTTAAAGGGCCTCTTTGTTTTTTCATTGAATCAGCTACTTGCCATGTTCGAATAAGTACTTCTCCTACTCTTCCCATAGCTTGTGAATCTGAACTAGTAATACTTATTGCTCCAATATCATGTAAAACGTCTTCAGCAGCAATTGTAGCACCTCTGATTCTTGATTCTGCAAAGCTTACATCTTCTGGAATTTTTGGACTTAAGTGATGACATACCATAAGCATATCAAGATGTTCTTCTATAGTGTTTTTTGTGTATGGTAGTGTTGGGTTTGTACTTGATGGTAATACATTTGCAAGTCCAGCTACACTCATTATATCAGGTGCATGACCACCACCTGCTCCTTCACTATGGAAAGTATGAATAGTTCTATTTTTAAATGCTCCAACAGTAGCTTCCACAAAACCTGATTCATTTAAAGTATCTGTATGGATAGCAACTTGAACATCAAACTCATCTGCAACACTTAAACAAGTATCAATAGCATTTGGAGTACTTCCCCAATCTTCATGAAGTTTAAGTCCCATAGCTCCTGCTTTTATTTGAACTGCTAAAGCTTCTTTTGATGAACTATTTCCTTTTCCCATAAATCCAAAGTTAAGTGGTAAATCATCTACACTTTGAATCATTTTAGCTATATTCCATTCTCCTGGAGTACATGTTGTCGCATTTGTTCCAGTGTTTGGACCTGTTCCTCCACCTATCATAGTTGTAACTCCACTACAAAGAGCTTCATCTATTTGACCTGGACTTATAAAGTGAATATGCGTATCAATTCCACCTGCTGTGATTACTTTTCCCTCAGCTGATAGTATTTCAGTATTTGCACCTATTTCTAAACCATGAGTTATTCCATCACATAAGTTTGGATTTCCAGATTTTCCAATAGCTATTATAATCCCATCTTTGATTCCAATATCAGCTTTATATATACCTGTATAATCTATGATAATCGCATTTGTAATAATCAAATCAGCTACATCAACAGCCGTTGGACTTTGAGCCATTCCATCTCTTATAGTCTTTCCACCACCAAATTTACTCTCTTCACCATAAGTAGTATAATCTTTTTCGATTTCGGCTATTAATGAAGTATCTGCAAGTCTAAATCTATCACCAACAGTTGGTCCAAACATTGAAGCATATTTTTCTTTTGATATTTTCATTTTATACTCCTAAAAACTTATTTAGATTTTGCATTGCTTTAGCTTTTGTATTAACATCATCTAAAAAGCCTTCAACCAAAGCATTAAATCCACTTATATATCTTCTTCCACTAAAATCTATAAGATTTATACTTTTTTTAGATCCAGGTTCAAATCGTACAGAAGTTCCAGCAGCCACATCTAATCTTTTTCCATAGGCACTTACCCTATCAAAAAATAAAGAACTATTTACTTCAAAGAAATGATAATGAGAACCTACTTGAACAGGTCTATCACCTTTGTTTTCAACTTCTATAGTTAAAATTTCTTTACCTGCATTTAATTCAATCTCACCTTCATCTATTAAATAAGCACCTGGCAATTCAGTACTGTTTTTATAAGGTATTGGATTATGAACAGTTACAAGCTTAGTTCCATCATCAAAAGTAGCTTCAACTTGAACCATATGCATCATAGATGCAATTCCATCCATAACTTCATCTTCTTTTAAAACTTTTGTAGCATCAACCATAAGCTGTGCAACACTCTTTCCATCTCTAGCACCTTCAATTATATATGAACTAATAATTGCTGTTGCTTCTGGAAAATTTAGTTTTAAACCTCTATTTTTTCGCTCATTTGCAAGCTGTGCTGCTGTGTAGAGCATTAGTTTTTCTTGCTCACGATTTGTTAAGAACATATATCCCCTTTCTTCTATAATTGTATATTTATTATATTTTGTAACTTACTTTGTAAAAATTATATACTTTTTTCTATCTTATCAATAGAGATTTTTTTATATAAAATATACAATGATAAAAATAATGTAATAGTATTTGCTATCATAATTGGAAAATCTTTTATCATAATTCCATAAATAAGCCACATAAAAACACCTGAACTAAAAATTAAAAACAAAGATAATGATAAATCTTTTGTTTGATTTGTTTTATAAATCTTGTAAGCTTGTGGAACAAAAGCCACAGTAGTTAAAAAAGCAGCTAAAGAGCCTACTAATTCTTGCATTTATTTTCCTATATTATTATTTTATGTAATTGTATTGATTTCTTTTTACTGTTTTCCTAAAGAAAACTCTTTTTTAGAAATATTTTCTCTATATCTTGCCCAAATACTCATAATCTTTATTTTTAAATCTGACATATTATCTGAGCTTATTACACCTATTATGATTTTTTTATTTTTACTAAAAGTAAAAGAGATAAAACCACTTTTTTGAAGCTTCGTTATGAATTCTTCATTGTTCTTTGTTTTTATATAAATCTTTGCAAAGATAAAATTAACACTATTTTTTCTTGTAATATAATCTTTTAATTCATTACCTTTTACATCGAATTTTTCTATATATTCTAAATGCATATTTTCACAAAAAGAATTTTTTATAAGCATATTTGTAAAGTCAAAATTTTCATAACTTCTTCCACGGCTTAAAATATCAGTGTAAAAAAACGTTGAGCTTTTATCAAAATTTAGTTTGAAAAGTTGAATGTATTTTGAGTCTTTATATAAAATCAATTCGTCATTTATAAACTCAAAATTTGAGTTATTTTCAAGTTTGATATCTATTTTATTTATACCAAACTCTTTTTTTGATGGATATATCTTTGTAGCTGATTCTGTAGTTAGTATTAGGTTTGAATTATCTAAAGAAATATTTAATCTGATTTTATCTTTTGGAAAAATTCCTTCACCTATGTTTAACAACTTTATATAGTTTTCACTATCATTGAAATAATAGTGTCTTGATGGAAGTTTTAAACTATCCAAAGAAAATATATCATCTTTAAAACCGAACTTTATACTCATAATTTCCCTAAATTTTTTTTTGCTAATTGATTGATAATAGTTTAACAAAAAAAGAATAGATTATTTTTTCTTCACTTGTATATTTAGTATGCATATTTTAGAGTATTGATTTTGATTTATTAAATAAAAGGGAGTTGAATATTTATTCTTCTTGAATATGCACCACTTAGATTACCGACTAACTTTTCATATGGTGGAGAATTTTGAAATAGGTCTTTTTTTATAGTTTTGATAAGTTCTTTAGCTTTATTTTGTAAGTTTGCAGCAGATAGTTTTTTAGCATCTTTTTGAGCTAATGTGCTATAAAGTATTTTATACTCTACCATTCAATATCTTCATTAAATTCACTATCATCTTCTTGCATTTGTCAATATTTATTTAAATTGGAATTAATAATTCTAATCAATTTTTTATTTGACAAAAGAATAATTCAGAAGAAAGTACACTTCAGATAGAACTAATAGATGAAGATAAAGTATTTTTTAATATTGGACCTACAGATAACATAGATTTATTTAATGCATACTTTATTAAAAATATTAAAGAAACGGGAGACATAATAGAATCTATTAAAAAAACTATTTTTAAAGCTTCTTTAATAGATAATTCTATTTTAGCAATATGTGATATATTCTTTTTACAAAATAAATCTAAACTGACATATACTTCTTAATAATCTCATCACTAAGTTGCCCTATCTCACCATTTGCAACAACACTTCCCCTATCTAGTACATAAAAATCATCTCCATGACGTCTAGCAAATGGAAGTTTTTGCTCTACTAACATTACTGTTATATTTTCTTCTTTTGTGAGATAGTCTATAACTTCTCCAATTTGAGCTACGATATTTGGTTGGATTCCTTCACTTGGCTCATCTAGGATTAGAAATTTTGGGTCTATACATAAGGCTCTTGCGATTGCTAATTGTTGTTGTTGACCTCCTGATAAATCTCCACCTTTTCTTTTTTGCATATCTTTTAGAACTGGAAATAAATCATAAATTTTATCTGGAACTTTTGTGATTTTATTTCTATTTGCTAAAACACCAATTTGTAGATTTTCCAAAACTGTTAGTTGTGAAAATATCTCTCTTCCTTGTGGAACATAACCTATTGCGATACTTGCTCTTTTGTGGTCAGCTAGTTTTGAAATATCTTGCCCATCATAAATAATTTGTCCATCTTTAATAGGAAGTAATCCCATTATTACTTTACTTAGAGTTGTTTTTCCAACTCCATTTCTTCCCATAAGACAAGTGCATCTACCTTTTTTTATCTCTAAATCCAAATCCCATAAAGTATGGCTTTGTCCGTAAAATTGGTTTATTTTTTCTATTTTTATCATTTGTTTTCCTTCAATTACAAAAAAATTCAAAGAATGCAGCTAGTACAAGGTAAAGACTTGAAGGTTTACTCCAAGTAAATCAAAAATCTTCAACGCTGTAATAGTTGTGTTATTTGGATTTTTACTCTCCTAAGTATACTTTTCGAACTTTCTCGTTGTTTTGTATGGTGTCCATTGAACCTTCTGCTAAAACAGAACCTTCATGTAAAACTGTTACTTTTTTAGCGATACTTCTTATAAATTCCATATCATGTTCCACAACTACTACTGCATTTTCTTTTGCTAGGTTTGTCAAAATTTCTGCTGTTTTTTCAACTTCCTGAGGTGTCATTCCTGCAACTGGTTCATCTACAAGTAGTAGTTTTGGCTCTTGCATAATTAACATTCCTATTTCTAACCACTGTTTTTGACCATGAGATAAAATTCCTGCTTCCATATTGTAAAGCTCTTTTAAACCTATTAGTTTCATGGTTTCTTCAATTTTATCTTTTTGCTCAGATCTTAATTTTGAAAAAAGTGTTTTGAAAAACCTTTTATCATCTTTCATAGCAAGCTCTAGATTCTCAAAAACCGTATGATTTTGAAAAACTGTTGGTTTTTGGAATTTTCTTCCAACACCAATTTCAGCGATACTTGGTTCATCCATTGTTAATAAATCAACTGAATGTCCAAAAATTACAGACCCTGAATCTGGCTTAGTTTTTCCAGTTACCACATCCATCATAGTTGATTTTCCAGCACCATTTGCTCCAATAATACATCTTAACTCACCATAATTTATAGAAAAACTAAGATTATTTAAAGCCTTAAATCCATCAAAACTAACACTTACGCCATCTACAAGAAGTATTCTACTTCCAATTTTTAGATCCCCTATATCAGTTTCATTTTCTCTTTTTAATCTTTCCATTTTTAAGCCTTTTTCATTTTCCCAGTTAGTTTACTAATAAGCCCCACAACACCAGCAGGCAAATATAAAGTTACAAGCACAAACAATCCTCCAAGAGCATATAACCAAACTTCAGGAAGTGCAGAAGTGAAATATGTACTTGCAAAGCTTACAAGAATAGCTCCAATAATCGCTCCATATAATGTCCCTCGTCCTCCAATTGCAACCCAAATTACAAGTTCAATTGAAAATAGTGGTGAAAATACACCTGGATTTATGATTCCTACTTGAGGCACATATAAAGCTCCTGCAATTGCTGCTAGAATAGCAGAGACTACAAAAATGAATAGTTTATATTGTTCAACTTTATAACCTAAAAATCTAACTCTACTTTCAGCATCTCGAATAGAAATTACAACTCGACCTAACTTTGAATTTATAATAAATCTACAAATCAAATATCCTAAAGTTAAAGATAAAAAAGTGATTATTAAAAGCCCTACTCTTGTAATATCAGCTGATAAATCAAATCCTAAAATGTCTTTAAAATCTGTAAGACCATTGTTTCCACCAAAACCCATATCATTTCTAAAAAATGCTAGCATTAAAGCATAAGTTAAAGCTTGAGTTATAATAGATAAATAAACTCCTGTAACCCTTGATTTAAATGCAAACCATCCAAATACAAAAGCTAAAAGTGCAGGAACAAACATCACCATCAAAAAAGCAAACAATGGATTATCAAAACCTCCCCAAAACCAAGGCAACTCTTTTAAGTTCATAAATACCATAAAATCTGGAAGTTCAGGATTTCCATAAACTCCTCTATCTCCGATTTGTCTCATTAAGTACATAGCTAAACCATATCCACCAAGAGCAAAAAATGCTCCATGACCTAAACTTAATACCCCTAAATATCCCCAAACTAAATCTAAGGCTAAAGCTAAAAGAGCAAAGGCTAAATATTTTCCTAAAATCGTAACAGTAAATGTTGAAACATAAAAAATAGAGTCAGCAGGAACTACTAAATTGCAAAATGAAACAACAAACACTATAACTGCAAGAGTAGATAAAACTATTTTACCACCCTTGTCATTTTCTAAAACTTTTAATACTAAAGATTTATTTTTCATATTTTAATCCTGTGCATCTCGACCCTTTTGAGGAAATAATCCTCTAGGTCTTTTTTGTATAAATAAAATGATAAATACCAATATTATTACTTTTGCTAAAACAGCACCTGCTAGAGGTTCAATAAATTTATTAATCTCACCTAAACTGAATGCAGCTATTAGTGTTCCCCATAAATTTCCAACTCCACCAAATACAACAACCATAAATGAATCTACGATATAAGCTTGTCCAAGATTTGGCCCAACATTTGTAAGCTGAGAAAGTGCAACACCTGCAACTCCTGCTATTCCTGAACCTATACCAAAAGTTGCAGCATCTATGAAACTTGATTTTATTCCCATAGCTCGTGCGATTGGTCTGTTTTGAGAAACAGCTCTTACTTTTAATCCTAATGATGTTTTCTTCATCACATATAAAATAGCAAAAAATACTATCAAAGAAAAAATCACAATATATAATCTATTGTAAGTTAAAAATAATGCAGGATTTACTTCTAAAGCTCCACTCATCCAAGATGGTGTTTTTACCTCTTGATTTAAAGGTGAATAAACTGTTCTTACAATTTGTTGTAAAACTAAACTCACCCCAAAAGTTGCAAGTAATGTTTCAAGTGGTCTTCCATATAAATGTCTAATAACCAATCTTTCTATTAAAATTCCAACAATTCCACTTACTATAAATGCTGCTGGAATTGCAATGATTATTGAATACTCTATTAAGTTTGGCATTAACTGTTGGATTGTATAAGTTGTATAAGCTCCAATCATTATTAACTCACCATGTGCCATATTAATAACTTTCATAACACCAAAAGTAATTGCTAAACCAATGGCTGCTAGTAATAAAACTGAACCTTGTGATAAACCAAAAAATGCAGTTTCCACAAAAGCATAAAAAGATTTACTTGCTTCTATCTGTTTTATTGATTTAACTGCAACTTTTTTTAACTCTTCATCACCTGTTGATTCTGATAATGCTGTTAAAGTTTCTAAAGATTTTGCTGATAAAAAATCACCTAATTTTGTTACTGCTTCTATTTGCTCATGCCCTGTTGAAAATTTTGCTTTTAAATTAACATTACATTCAAATAAAATATCTTTGATTGATGATTTCTTTTCACTAGCTAAAGCTTCAGCAACTAATGCGCTATCTTCTTGCTCTAAGTTTGCAAGAATATTTTTTGCAGCCTTTAATCTTTTTTCAGGATTTTTTGAAAAAAGATTTATTTTTGCAAGTCCTGATTTTATAACACTTCTTAATTTATTATTTATTTTTATTTTTGAAAAATCTTCTTGTGTTTGAATATTTTCATTTGTAAATAAACTTTTAAAACTTTCATTTTGTGAAATTAGAATTTCATTTGTAGTTGGATTAAAATATAAATTTCCAGCTAACATATTTTGTAATAAAGTTTCTAATTTATCTTCTTCTTTATAATTTACAATTAACTCATTTAAAACTTCTTCTTTTACTTTAAAACTATTATCCGATAACTTTGAAGATAGCTCTTCAAACGTAGAAGCATATGAAAATGTGATAATTAATAGATTAAGGAGTATTATTTTTATAATATTCATTTGATATTTCCTTAAGATAAATATGAGAGAAAGTCTCTCATATTTTTATATATTAGTTTGTTCCTGAACATTTTTTAGTTACTGTGTTATATGTTCCACAATTAATTGGTTTTGTCCAATCTGAAATTAAATCTTTAGATCCTGGTAAGAAATCAGACCAAGCATCACCTGCAACTTCTTTTTCTGTTCTCCATACAGTTTCAAATTGACCATCTTCTTGAATTTCTCCAATTAATACTGGTTTTGTAATATGGTGATTTTTAAGCATTTTTGCAGTTCCACCTGTTAAGTTTGGAACTTCTAAACCAATAATTGCTTCATTTACTTTATCAACATTTGTAGTTCCAGCTTTTTCAACAGCTTTTACCCATAAATTAAATCCAATATAAGTAGCTTCCATTGGATCATTTGTAACTCTTTTTTCATCTTTAATATATGTTTTCCAAGTTTTTATAAAATCTGCATTTACAGGAGCATCAATACTTTGGAAGTAATTCCACGCAGCTAAATGTCCTACAAGTGGTTTTGTATCAATACCTGATAATTCTTCTTCACCAACAGAGAATGCAACAACTGGAATATCTTCTGATTTAATACCTTGATTTCCTAACTCTTTATAAAATGGAACATTTGCATCTCCATTGATTGTAGAAACAACCGCTGTTTTAACACCTGTTGATCCAAATTTTTTAACATCAGATACGATTGATTGCCAATCTGAGTGACCAAATGGAGTATAGTTAATCATAATATCTTCTTTTTTAACACCTTTTGATATTAAATAAGCCTCTAAAATTTTATTTGTAGTTCTTGGATAAACATAATCAGTTCCAGCTAGGACAAATCTTTTTACACCCATTTCATTCATTAAATAATCAACTGCAGGAATTGCTTGTTGGTTAGGCGCAGCACCTGTATAAAATACATTTTTACTTGACTCTTCACCTTCATATTGAACAGGGTAAAATAATAAACCATTTAACTCTTCAACAACGGGAAGAACTGATTTTCTAGAAACTGATGTCCAACAACCAAATGTAACATCTACTTTATCTTTAGTTAAAAGTCCTCTCATTTTTTCAGCAAACAATGGCCAATTTGATGCAGGATCCACAACTACTGGTTCTATTTTTTTACCTAATAATCCACCTTTTTTATTTTGCTCTTCAATTAACATTAAAACGGTATCTTTTAATGTAGTCTCAGAAATAGCCATAGTCCCAGATAGTGAATGTAATACTCCAACTTTAATAGTATCAGCTGCATGAACTAACATTTCACCTAATAGTGCTGAAGTTACAATTGCCTTTGCAAATAATCTTTTCATAAAATCTCCTTTTAATTTAAGTTCTTTTAAACCTATGAGAGAAGTATAAAATAGTAGTGTTGTTTTAGTGTTGTTTTTAGTGTTAGTAAAAACAATTGTTTGTATAAAAAGTAAACATAATAGTCTATATTATTCTCTAAATATTTTAAGATTATTTCTTTTATATGTTTTTTTGTACATAATATAATTTAATAATATTTGAAAAATAGTAAAATATTTTATAAATAGATTATTTTTCAATCAATTAATAATCAAATTATTTGTAGAATCTGATATAATAATTATTATGCTGATTAGGAGTTACATGAAATACATTTTTTATATAATTATACTTACAAGCTATTTATTTGCAGAACAAAGAATATTAAAAATCTCTAATTTCATTGATTATATCGATGTTAAAGTATTAGAAAACTTTGCACATGAAAATAATATAAAAATAATATAAAAATAATTTATGATATACATGATACAAATGAAAATATTTACAAAAAAATAGACAATAATAATTATTATGATTTAGTTATTATATCATCACATTATGTAACGAAATTAGAAAAATTAAATAAATTAGAAAAAATTGATTTAAAAAAATTAAATAATTATTTAAATATTAATCAAGATTTCTTGAAAACAAATTTTAAAAACTCAATAGAATATACTGTTCCTTACTTATGGGGAACGGTAGGATTAATATATAATAAAAAACTTATAAAAGAACCTATTACTAAATGGAGTGATTTATGGAGAAATGAATTTAAAAATTCAATTCTTTTATCAAATGAACCAGCTGATGTACTAGGAATCACTTTAAAATCTTTAGGATTTAGTGCAAATAGCACAAATAATAAAGAAATACATAATGCAAATGAAAAATTAATTAAATTAATTCCAAATATAAAAGATATAAGCTCTGCCAACGCCAGCACATATTTTATTACAAATGGATTCAAGGCTGGAATGGCATTTAGCGGAGATGCAAAATTAATAATTGATAATTCTAAAGATTTTGAATTTATTTACCCCAAAGAAGGTGCTTTGAAATGGGCAGATGGAATGGTTATTTTAAAAGATTCTAAAAATAAAGATTTAGCCTATAAATTTATTGATTTCATTATTAATGAAAAAAATTTGGCAAAAATTGGAAATACAACTGGATATGCAGTTTCTAATACAGTTTCTAAAAAATATATTAACAAGGAAATGGTGTCAAATAATGTAACTTATCCAGATAAAAAAGATCTTATAAATTCTGAAATATTATTTGATAATGGAAGTACAGATATAAATATAATAGAAGAATTTCAAAATTTTAAAATTGAATATATGAAATATAAGGACTTAAATGAAAAATAAAAAATATTTCTTTATGGTCAGTATTTTTGTCTTATTTGGCTCACTTACATTTTTATTATCAGCTTTTTTAATATCTAATTTTTATTTAAGAGGATTAAATCAATCTTATGAAATGTTAGAAAAACAAAATTCTGAAATAACAAACAATATATCAATAACAATTATGCGTTCACTTGAAAGTATTGCTGGACAATTAAATGTTTTATCAAGAATTACTGATAATACAAATATTATTGAAAATCAAAATATTATTGAAAAAGTAATGTGGGAACAATTAAAATCCAATGAAAATATTGCAAGTATTTTCTTAGCAGATGAATATGGAAACTTTTTGCAATCAAAGAGAGAACCTGAACTTGCATTTAGAAGTATTAATTATATTGATAAAAGAAATCTAGAGACTTGGTATTTTAAAAATACAAATTATTTAACTACTTCAATACAAATATATAAATCAAAATATGATGCAAGAACTAGAGAATGGTATAAAGCAGTTGAGAATTCTAAAATATTTTGGTCAGAACCCTATATCTTTGACTCAACAAAAGAACTAGGAATTACTATATCAATTGGTGATTTCAATCAATATAATCAAAAAATCAAAGTTGCTGCTGCTAATTTTACTTTAAATAAGATATCAAAATTATTAGAATCAAAAGCTTCTATTTTAAATGGAAAATTAATTTTATTTAATCAATCAAAAAATATAATTGCCACTTCATTTAATCTTGATTTAAAAACAAAAGATAATAAACTATTAAAATTTGAAGATTTAGATTCTAATTTATATTCTGATACTTTTAAGAAAATAGAAAAAAACCTATTTACAGGGGAATTAAAAGATAAAAATGGGAAAAACTACATATATTATGTTTCAAAATTAGAAAAGAATAGTGGTCAAAACTGGTACATAGCTTCTTATGTAGAAAAAGATTTTATAACAGCTGATATTAAAAATACTCTTGTAAATAGTGTTTTAATTTCATTGCTAATTATTATTATCTATTTCCCTATTCAATATATATTACAAAAATTTGTAACAAAACCTATTAATGAATTAGAAAAGTTAACTAATGAAATAGCTAATAATAGATATGAAAATATTAAACCTGTAAAAACTAATATATATGAATTTCACAACTTATCTACATCAATGATTAATATGTCTAAAGCTATTCAAGAGTATGAAAAAGGACAAATTAATCTAATAGATTCTTTTATAAAAATCTTAGCAGAAGCAATAGATTCAAAATCACCTTATACAGGTGGGCATTGTGAAAGAGTTCCAGAATTGGCAATATTATTAGCAGAAGCTGCAAATAAATCAAATTGTGGTGAACTAATTAATTTTAATTTATCAACAAAAGAACAATGGAGAGAGTTTAAAACAGCTGCATGGTTACATGATTGTGGGAAAATAGTTACTCCTGAATATGTTGTTGATAAAGCCACAAAGCTTGAAACAATATATAATAGAATTCATGAAATAAGAACAAGATTTGAAGTTTTACATAGAGATGCAAGTATTGAATACTATCAGCAATTATTAGAAAATCCCGATAATAAAGATAAGTTAGAAGAAAAATTAAAATTATATCATCAAAAACTTACTGATGATTTTGAATTTATAGCTAATTGCAATATAGGTAGTGAATTTATGGATCAATCTAGTATTGATAGATTAGAAGAAATTGCTAATTTAAAATGGCTAAGAAACTTTGATGATAGACTAGGATTATCTCAAGATGAATTAACTAGAATTGATAATATTGAAACTTTTTCTCCTGTTCTAGAGAATCTACTTCAAAATAAAAAAGCACACATTATTAATAGACTTAGAGAAATAGATTTGGAAGAATATAAGGAATTTGCCTTTAAATTAGATGTTCCAGAATATGAAAGAAATCTAGGTGAATTGTATAATCTTAGCATAAGAAAAGGTACTTTAAATACAGAAGAAAGATTTAAAATTAATGAACATATAATCACAACAATAAAAATTCTTGAAAATATACCTTTTACAAATAATCTAAAAAATGTACCTGAATATGCAGGTTCTCACCATGAAACGATGATAGGAACAGGATATCCAAGAAAACTAAAAAAAGAAAATATTTCAATACCTGCAAGAATTATGGCGATTGCAGATATTTTTGAAGCATTAACAGCAGCAGATAGACCATATAAAAAAGCAAAAACTTTAAGTGAATCAATAAAAATAATGTCTGTTATGAGAAACAATGAACATATAGATAAAGATATTTTTGAAATATTCCTAACTAGTGGTACGTATAAAGAATATGCAAAAAGGTTCTTGATGGAAGATCAAATTGATGAAGTAGATATTTCTAAATATTTATAAGGATATAAATTAATTAATGAAGATATTTATATTCATAAATCCTAAAAAATCTTTAATATTTTTTGTATTATACTAAATTTTAAATTGTAACTTATTTGAAATAAAAATTTAGTACACTTATATATTTTATAAAAAGGTTAATATTATATGCAAATAGAAAAATTATATGGAAAAGATATTGATGATATTTTAGATTATGAAAATTTTTTAGATAAATTTAAAGATCAACCATCGGAAGAATTTTTAAAAGAAGTACATAAAAAATACCTATATCGTTCACAGGAAGAAGCTTTAAGAACTTTACAAGTAGAACTACTTAAATTGCAAGAGCATCTAGAAAAGAAAAATGAAAAAATGATTATTTTAATTGAAGGAAGAGATGCTTCAGGCAAAGGTGGAGCAATTAGAAGATTAACAAGATATATGAATGAAAAACACTATAGAGTTGTTGCTTTAGGAAAGCCCTCAGACGCAGAAAAAACTCAATGGTATTTCCAAAGATATGTTCAACATTTTCCCAAAGGTGGAGAAATAGTGATTTTTGATAGATCATGGTATAACAGAGCAATGGTAGAGCCTGTTTTTGGCTTTTGTAGCCAAGAAGAGTATGAAACTTTTATGAGTACAGTTAGTAGTTTTGAAGAAGATGTGATTGCCCATAAAATACACTTCTTAAAAATATATTTTTCTGTTTCTAAAGAAGAACAGGCAAATAGATTTCATGAAAGAGAAGAGAATCCTCTTAAACAATGGAAATTAAGTGAAATTGATTTACAAATGCAAGAAAGATGGGATGAGTTCACTCAAAAAAAATATAGAATGCTAAAAGAGACAAATACAAAAATCTCTCCTTGGACTATTATTAGAAGTGATGATAAATTTATAGCTAGATATAATGCTATTAAAACTATTTTGAATAAAGTTGATTACGAGGATAGAGATACAAGAATTAACTTTACAGTTGATCCTGAAATTGTTACAAGTGCGGAAAAAGAGTTAGAAATAATGGATGAAAAAGCAAGATTGAGAAAAGAAAATCTAGAAGAAAAAAATTAAAAGAAGAGACAATGATAAAAACACCTTTTTTAGCAGTTGATGGTATTATCAAAATATATGATGAAAAAGAAAATTTTAGAGGTATAGTTTTGATTGAACGATTAAATATACCTTTAGGTATTGCAATCCCTGGAGGGTTTGTTGATATTGGTGAAACTGTAGAAAATGCTGTTGTTCGTGAAATGAAAGAAGAGACTTCTTTAGATGTTTCTATTGAATCTCTTCTTGGAGTTTACTCAGATCCTGCAAGAGATTCAAGATTTCATACTGCATCTGTGGTATATGTTTGTAAAGCCTATGGTGAACCTCTTGCCAAAGATGATGCTAAAGAAGTTTATATTTATAAATTAGATGAATTACCACTTGATAAACTGGTTTTTGACCATAAAAAAATAATTACTGATTTTTTAGAAAAATTATGAAAAATGGAAATAGATAGATTCTATCTATTTTCCTTCAAACTCTTTTTCATCGGCATTAGAAACTATTAGTTTAGCAATTTTATCTATTTTTACTGCCACTTCGTAACTTTGAGAAGCCACTTGTGCATTTTGCTGCGTTTGCATATCTAAAGAGTTTATTGCTTTGTTAATTTGCTCTATTCCACTTTGTTGCTCATTACTTGTAGTTTTGATTTCTTGAATTAATTTAATTGTTTGTTGAATATTTTCATTTAAATCTCTGTATCCATCAATCATATTACTAGCTATTACCTTACCTTCATTTGCTTTTTTAGTAGCATTTCCTACTATTTCTTTTATTTCTTTAGCAGCTTCTGCACTTCTTGATGCTAGGTTTCTAACTTCTCCTGCAACAACTGCAAATCCACGTCCTGCTTCACCTGCAGTTGCTGCTTCTACTGCTGCATTTAGTGAAAGAATATTTGTTTGAAATGCAATTTGATCAATTACGCTTATAGCTTCATTTATTAGATTAACTTGAGTATTTATTTCATCCATAGCAACTGATGTTTGTGAAGCTAGTCCTTCTCCATTTGAAGCAGAATTTGTTACATTATTTGAAAAAGTTGCCATTTTTGCAATATTTTCAGTATTTGCTCTAATATTTGAAGTTATCTCTTCTAATGCTGCTGCTGTTTCTTCTAAAGAAGCGGCGGCTGCATTTGAACTTACATTTAATTTATCTACATTTTTTAGTAATATATCCGAACTTTCATCCAAATCTAAACCAGTAGATTTATTTTCAATAAGCATTGTTGTAATTGTTTTTCTAAGATTATTAATATCTGTAAATAACACTTTAAAATCATTTTCTACTGAATTTTCATCTAGTTTTTTCATATAATTATAATTGCTAAATTCATCTAAGGTAACTAAAATAAGATTTATACTTTTTTGAAGATTATCTACAAGTAAGTTAATAGTATTTGCAATATAGTTTAACTTACTATTTGATGTATTTGTATGATGAATTTTATCATTGAAATTTCCTGCTTGTACTTTTTCAGCAACTAGCATTAACTCACCATAAATTTGTAATTCTTCGTCATTTCTTTGATTCAAAATTTTACAAATACTATCTAGTTTATTTTTAATATCTTTTTGAGTTCCACTACATTCAAAATTAAATTCAGGTAGCGCATTAATATCATTTTTTAAATACTCTTCAATACTAGAGAGCACATCAAGTATTTCTTTATCTTTATTTTTATTAAAAAACATATTAAATCCTTAACTTAATGTTGAATACAATTTTATTGCATTAGTAACTTCATTTTTTGTTGGTTTTATTCTAACTGAAATATATCTTGATTTTCCAGAAGGATCTTGAGATGGATAAACAGTAGCTCTTACCCAGTAAAAACTTCCATCTTTTGCTTTATTTTTAACAATACCTTTCCAAACATTTCCATTTTGTATAGTTTTCCATAACTCAGCAAAAGCAGCTTTTGGCATATCTTCATGCCTAACTATATTATGAGGATTTCCTAATAATTCACTTATATCATATCCAGCAATTTTACAAAAATCTTCATTTGCAAATATAATATTACCTTTTTCATCTGTTTCAGAAACAATAATCATATCTTTTGGCATAACTACTTCATTTTCAGTATTCATTAGGAGTTCTCCCATGTTTAATTTTGATTTTAAAATTTATTGTATAATAACAATGACTCTCAAATGACTCTTTTTTATAAAATTTACAAAGAAATTTTATGAAATTATTCTTTTTTTTCTTTCATTTCACAAATTTTTGTAATTTGTTGATAATCAAAATCTTCAATCAAGTCAATAATATAATTTTTATCATTTTCTGCAAGGGCATACTCTTCTATTAGTTTTTCTATTAATATATTATCCATCTGTATGGCAAATGAGTTTAATTTTTCAAAAAAATCATTTGATATATTTTCAAATAACTTATGTTCTATTTGTTTATAATTTAGAATTTCATCATATGTAGGTTTCACATTTAAATATTTCTGAAGAGATAAGAGTATTTGTTTTTCTTCAACTGGTTTTGGAATAAAATCTGTTGCACCTGCTTTTAAAACTTTTTGTTTATCTTCTTCAAATACATTTGCAGATATTGCAATTATTGGAATATCTTTTTGATTACTATTCTCTCTTATTATTTTAATTGTTTCTATTCCATCTAAACCATTCATCAAAATATCCATAAAAATAAAATCTATTTTTTCTATTTTTAATATATCTATTGCTTCATATCCACTTGAAGCTTCGTAAATTTTAAAGCCATATTGACTTAAAATTTGTAGAACTAAATCTCTATTCTCTTTTATATCATCTACTACCAATATACTTTTTTCTAAATTTTGATACTCAATTCCTATTAATTCTTTAGAATTATTTCCTTTTATTATTTCATTTTCATTTCCACACTCGTAATCTATACTAAAATAAAATTCACTACCAATTCCAATAAAACTTTTTACATATATATTTCCACCCATTAAAGAGATTAACTCTTTTGTTATTGATAAACCAAGTCCCGTTCCATTTTGACTGTAGTCATCTTTTTTTATTTGCTCAAA
>NZ_JBEVTN010000026.1:0-25776 GCF_040884245.1 Arcobacter sp. s6
TTAAAGGAAAATCAAAAGTATAGTAAAAAAATGGATTTAAAATGAATGATGCATTTGATTTAAGTGGTAAAGTTGCACTGGTTACAGGTTGTAATAGAGGCATCGGTCAAGGTATTGCTATTGGACTTGCAAAAGCTGGAGCAAATATTATTGGTGTTAGCTCATCAATGACTAAAGATAGTGAAACACAAAAAGAAATTGAATCTTTAGGTAGAGAATTTAGATTTTACTCTTGCGATTTTTCAAATAGAGAAGATTTATACTCTTTTATTAATCAAGTTAAAAAAGATGGAATTAGTCCAGATATCTTGATAAATAATGCAGGAATCATAAAAAGAGCACCTGCTGCTGAGCATAGTGATGATTTATGGGATAGTGTAATTGAAATAAATTTAAATGCACAATTTATATTAAGTCGAGAATTTGGAAAAGAAATGATTAGTAAAGGTTGTGGAAAGATTATATTTACAGCATCTTTATTAAGTTTTCAAGGTGGAATTACTGTTCCTGGATATGCGGCTTCTAAAGGAGCTATAGCCCAATTAACAAAGGCTTTATCTAATGAATGGGCTGTTCATGGTGTAAATGTGAATGCAATTGCACCTGGATATATTGAAACAGATAATACAAAAGCATTAAGAGATGATCCAATTAGAAGTAATTCTATTTTGGAAAGAATACCAGCTGCTAGATGGGGTAAAGCAGAAGATTTTGCAGGACCTGCTGTATTTTTAGCATCAAAAGCTTCTGATTATATTCATGGAATTGTAATGTGTGTTGATGGTGGATGGATGGGAAGATAGTTTTGGTTTTTGTAAAAAGATTTGCAAAATTATAAATGAATTTAACTAAGGAGAGAGAGTTATGTTTAAAAGAGTATTAAAAAATGTAGTTGTGAGTTTATCAGTTTTAGGTTTTTCAGCAAGCACTGCTTTTGCAGCATTTCCAGATAAAGATTTAACATTAGTTGTACCATGGTCAGCAGGTGGAGGTACTGATACTATTGCACGGGCATTAGTTAAAAATGCTGAAAAACATATTGGTGTAAATGTAAATGTTGTTAATAAAATTGGTGGACAAGGTGTAGTTGGTATGAGTTCTGTAAAACTTGCTCGTCCTGATGGATATACTGTAGGATTAATCACTTTTGGTCTTAGTACTTATGAGTTAATGGGATTATCAAATCTTAACTATCATGATTTTAAATTACTTCAATTATTAAATCAAAGTTCAACTGCACTAAGTGTTAAAAGTGATTCAAAATGGAAATCATTAAAAGACGTAATGGAATTTGCTAAAGCAAATCCAGGTCAAGTAACAGTTGGTCACACAGGAGCTGGAGTTGCTTGGCATTTATCTATAGCATCACTTGCAGAAGCATATGGTATAAAATTTAATTTTATTCCTTTTGATGGAGCAGCACCAACAAGTTCAGCTTTATTAGGTGGACATATTGATTTAGCAGCAACAGGTATTGACGAAGTAAAACAATTAAGAGAAGGTGGACAACTAAATGTTCTGGCAATTGATGCAGTAAATACTAATCCTTCTTTCCCTGATATTCCAACATACACAGATGCAGGATATAAAGTTGGAGCTCCTGTTTTAGACTGGAGAGGACTTGCCTTACCAAAAAATGTTCCTGCTGATCGTGTAAAATTTTTAGAAGAAGGATTTAAAAAAATGTTTGATGATCCTGAATTCCGTGAGTTTACTAAAACTGTAGGGCTGGGTTTAGTATATGAAGATTCAAAAGGTTTTGAAGACTTTTTAGCAAATATGGAAAAAGTACTTAAACCAACATTAGAATCTGTTGGTTTAACTAAAAAGTAATTTAATTATGCATAGTAAAACAATTAACATTGGTGTTGGCTCTGCTTTATGTATATTAAGTATTGCCATTATTTTATATGCAGAACAATATGTTGGAATTGGTAATAACCGTTATGGACCAAACTTTTTCCCACAAATTTTAGCTGTAATGTTATTTATTGCATCATTTTCTCTCATAGTTCAAGCTATGAGAGGTAATGAAATGAAAAATCTTGAAACAATAAATAAACAAGGTTTTATTCGTGCGAGCATTACTTTAGGAATTACAATTGGATATTTGTTTCTTATGCAAGTTTTAGGATTTTATATTTCAACAGCAATATTTTTATTTGTAACTATAAGATATTTGGGACAAAAAAATTATTTATTAAACGCAATAGTAAGTATTTCAGTTGCTTCTATGGTTTATGCAATTTTTCAATTTTTCTTAAAAATCCCTTTACCTGAGTTGACATTTTGAAACGGTTTAATAAGGCATTATGCCTAAGTATTTTACTAAAAGGAGATAGACCATGACTTTGGACTATTTAATGGATGCATTCCAACTAATTTTAACTAACCCAATTAGTTTAATGTTTATTCTTATTGGAGTTACAGCTGGTATTATAGTTGGATGTCTACCTGGACTATCTGCTACGATGGGTTGTGCATTGCTAATACCGTTTACTTATAGTTTACCTGCAGTTGAAGGTTTATTATTATTAATGGGAATATTTACAGGAGCAATTTATGGTGGCTCAATTTCTGCTATTCTAATTCGTACACCAGGAACTCCAGCTGCTGCTGCTACATTACTTGATGGGTACCCTCTTTCTCAAAAAGGAGAAGCTGGAAAAGCTATTGGTATTTCAACTATTGCTTCATTTGTAGGAGGAACCATTGGCGCTCTTATAATGGCATTTTTATCACCTGAAATAGCAGAATTTGGTTTACGTTTTGGTCCTCCTGAATTTTTTGCATTAGCTGTTTTTGGGCTTACAATGATTATTTCAATTTCTGATGAATCATTACTTAAAGGTACAATCGTAGTTTTAATTGGATTATTATTAACAACCATTGGATTTGATCCATTATCAGGTGTACCACGTTTTACTTTTGATAATGATAATTTACTTGGAGGTATAACATTTATTCCTGTATTAATTGGTTTATTTGGTTTTGCTCAAGTATTTAGAAATATTGAAGATATAGGAGTTGTGCCACAAGTTAAATCTAAAGTTGGACAAATTTTACCAAAACTAAAAGAAATCAAGTCACTAATACCTACTATGCTTAAAGGTGGAAGTATTGGTTCATTCATGGGGAGTGTTCCAGGTTTAGGATGTGATGTAGCTGCATTTGTAGCTTATGGTGAAGCAAAAAGAACATCAAAAGAAGCAGAAAAATTTGGTAAAGGTTCCCTAGAAGGTATAGCAGCACCTGAATCTGCAAATAATGGAGCAACAGGTGGAGCCATGATTCCAATGTTAACATTAGGAGTTCCAGGTGATGCTGTAACTGCTGTTTTACTTGGTGCTTTAACAATTCATGGTTTACAACCTGGACCTTTATTATTTAAAGACCATATAGATGTTGTTTACCCTATTTTTGCAGGTATGATTTTATGTCAAATAGTATTATTGATTGTTGGGTTAAGTGGTGCGAGATTATTTACAAAATTAATTAATATTGATACAAAAATATTAACTCCAATTATATTTCTACTATGTATCACAGGTTCTTATTCAATAAGATTTAGCTTTTTTGATGTTGGATTAGCCCTTGTTATTGGAGTAATTGCTTATTTTATGGGTAAAGGAAAATTTCCAGTTTCACCTATTTTATTAGCATTAATCCTTGGACCAATGGCAGAGCAAAATATGCGTCGTTCATTATTGTTATCACAAGATGATATTACAATCTTTGTTACAAGACCAATCAGTGCTATTTTCTTAATTTTAGCAGTGTTTATGGCAGTTACAAGTTATCGTAGATTCAAAAAATTACATGCAAATGATAAAAATTTAGAATCATAAAATAATATTAAAAATTAAATAAAAAAGGATAAATATGTCAAATAAAATACTTCCAAAAATAGGTTTCATTGGATTAGGATTAATGGGATCTGCAATTGTAAATAGATTACAAGATTTAAATTACTCATTAACAGTTTTAGGAAGAAGTCGTAATGAAGGTATAATAAAAGCTGAAGAAAGAGGAGCAACAGTTGTTAATAATACTAGTGATTTAGCTGCTAACTCAGAAGTTATCTTTATTTGTGTTGATACATCTAAATCTGTTGAGTCAATTATGTCAGGTGAAAATGGGCTTATTGCAAATGTAAAAGCTGGATCAATTGTAATTGATTTAGGAACATCTGTTCCTGAGTCAACTAAAGCAATTGGAGCAAAACTAAAAGAAAAAGGCGTTTCTTTTATGGATGCTCCACTAGGAAGAACTCCAAAACATGCTCTTGATGGATTATTAAATATTATGAGTGCTGGTGAAAAAGCTGATTTTGAAAGAGTTAAACCTGTTTTTGAAGATATTGGTCAAAATGTATTTCATGTTGGTCCTTTAGGTGCAGGGCATACATTAAAACTAATCAATAATTTCTTTGGAATGACACTTGCTACTGCCATGTCAGAAGCATTTGCAATGGCTGATTTAGCAAGTATTAAAAGAGAAGACTTATATAGTATTATGTCAGCTGGACCATTACACTCAATGATGATGGATTTAGTAAAAGCAAATGCAGTTGATGGTAATTCTAAATCATTAGGTTTTTCTATAGCAAATGCACATAAAGATTTAGGTTATTATGTAAGTATGACCCAATCATTAAATGTTTCAAGTGCAATTGCAGCAGGAACAAAAGCATCTCTTGGAAGTGCTGTTGATCTTGGTAAAGGTGATTTAGATGTTCCTGATATGGTAGCTCATTTTGCAGAAACTTTTGCAAAGACTGCTAAATAATGAAACATTTAGATATTGCAAAACAAGCAGTTCAATTAGTTAAACCATCAATTGAAGAGCTATTTAAAAGAACAAATAGAAAAGAGCTTCATATTGTAATCATGGACCCAAGAATAAAACCTTGGGAAGCTAATTTTGATGATGCTATTTTATATGAAGAATCTATTAAAAACTCTGAATGGCAACTACCATTTAATGAATTTGCACGAAAAAAAGCTCTACAAGCATGGAGAGAAAGACAAGCAAATATTGTTACACAATCAATGCATCCTTCATCTCTAAGAGAGGATGATTTACCATTTTATGGATCTTTTGTTTATGGGAATATTGTTGTGGCTTGTAGTGGTGTTGAGCAGTGGTTTGATATGCTAATAAGTTCATGGATAGCAGTAGCTTTTGAGCAGCTTATGATACATGAATTACAACAAAAATAATCTTAGTTTATTCAAAGTCCTAAACTCTTTGTTTAGGACTGAATAGTTATACTTTTAAATTATATAAAAAATTTCTCATCTAAAGTATCAATTAATTCTTGAACAGAAGCAACTGAATTTGCAAATAACTCTTTTTGCTCTTTATCAAGTTTTAATTCAATAACTTTTTCAATTCCATTAGCTCCTAACATAACAGGAACTCCACTTACAACATTTTTACAATCATATTCTCCATCTAGCATAACTGAACATGGATATATTTTTTTAGTGTTATATAAAATTGCTTCAACCATTAAAGAAGTTGCATGAGCAGGAGCGTAATAAGCAGATCCTGTTTCTAAAAGTTTTACGATTTGAAGTCCACCATTCTTTGTTTTTGTAACGATATCCTCAATATCTTCTTTACTTAAAAGTTCAGGTAAAGCAACACCGGCAACTGTTGAATAGTTTACTAAAGGAACCATAGCATCACCATGACCACCCATAACTGATGATTCAATTTGACCTGCACCATATCCTAACTTCTCACAAATAAAATGAGACATTCTCGCACTATCTAAAATTCCAGCCATTCCAATAACTTGTTCTCTTGGAAATTTAAGTATTTTAAGTGCTGCATAAACCATTGCATCAAGTGGGTTTGATACAATAATGATTTTTGAATTAGGAGCATATTTTTTAATATCTTCTAAAACAGCTTGCATAATTTTTGCATTTGTTAAAAGTAAATCATCTCTACTCATTCCTGGTTTTCTAGGAATTCCAGCTGTTATAACAATAACTTCACAATCTTTTAAATCTTCACCACTCTTAGCTGCTTTTACTATAGTATGTGATTTTGCTGAATTTGCTGCTTGTGAAATATCTAAAGCCATAGCTTCAACTATATTTTCTCTAATATCTTTTAAAACAATTGATGAACAAATTCCTCTTGATGCAAGAGAATAAGCAAGTGTTGAACCCACATTTCCTACACCAATAATTCCAACTTTTTTATTTTCCACTATAAATCCTTAATTATCTTAATTGTCTTTTATATTTTTTAAATTTATTCTTGCCATGCACTAATAGCATTTAATAATCCCGCACTTGAAGCGTCCATATCTTTATGAGAATAATCTTTTTTCTTATCACAGTTTTGAACATGAGATAACATTTCAGAGGCTAACTCTTTTCCAAGTTCAACTCCCCATTGATCAAATGAATCAACTCCCCAAATAATACCTTCTACAAAAACTCTATGCTCATATAAAGCAATAATTTTTCCTAAAGTTTTAGGGTCAAGTTTTTTATATAAAAGTGTTGAAGAAGGACGGTTACCATTGAACTGTCTATGTGGTGCTAATCTAATAGACTCTTCATGGGAAACACCTCTTTTTTCTAAAACTCTAATAACCTCATCAACTCTTCTTCCTGCCATTAAAGCTTGGCTTTGTGCTAAGCAGTTTGCTATTAATAAATCATTATGTTCTTTCATATCTGTTTCTGATTTATTAACTCCCAACATAAATTCACAAGGAACTATTTGAGAGCCTTGATGTAATAATTGGAAAAATGAGTGTTGAGAATTTGTTCCTGCATCACCCCAAACAATTGCACCTGTTTTTTCATATAACATTTCACCACTTGATGAAATACTTTTTCCATTACTCTCCATATCAAGCTGTTGAATATAAGAAGGAAATGAACTAAGTCTTTGATCATATGGTAAAATTGCTCTTGTTGGATATTCACAAATATTAATATGCCAAATTCCAATTAAACCTAAAAGTACTGGCATATTTTCTTCAAGAGGTGCATTTTTAAAATGCTGATCCATTTCATAAGCACCATCTAAAAACTCATCAAAATTCTTTGTTCCAATTGCAATCATTACACCTAAACCAATTGAACTCCAAATAGAATATCTTCCACCAACCCAATCCCAGTAACCAAATACACGACTATCTTTAATACCAAAATCTTTTGTTTTTTCTAAAGCTGTTGAAATAGCTGCAAAATGTTCACTAGCATTCTCTTCACCAACTGCATTTGACATCCATTTCATAGCTGTTTTTGCATTTGTCATTGTTTCAATAGTTGTAAATGTTTTTGATGCAATTAATATCAAAGTTTTTTTAGGATCTAAATCACTTAAAACATCTGTTATATGAGAAGAATCAATATTAGATACAAAATGTAGTTTTGGTCCATCATGAAATGGTTTTAAAGCTTGGGTAACCATTGCAGGTCCAAGGTGAGAACCACCAATTCCAATATTTACAATATCAGTAAAGGCTTCATTGCTTGAAGATACAATTTTTCCATTTCTAATTCCATTTGCAAACTCTTGCATTTTTTCTAAACCATCATGCACATCTTGCATAATATCCCTATCATCAACATATATAGGATTATCTAGTTTATTTCTAAGGGCTATATGAAGAACTGCTCTATTTTCAGTGATATTTATTTTATCACCTCTATACATTGCATCTCTTTTTTCTTCAACATCACAAACTCTTGCAAGTTTAAAAAGTGTAGTTAATACATCTTTATTTAAATGAAGTTTAGAATAATCAAGAATCATATCATCTATTGAAGTTGAAAATTCTTCAAATCTTTTTGGATTTAAAGTAAATAAATCACTTATAGAAAGATTCTTTAATTGGCTTCTAATTTGTTTTAATCTTGCAAATAAAACATCTCTTTGTTCATTCATTATTAAGCCTTATTTCCAATGATTTTTTCAATTGAACTTTTAGCAATTCTAGTGATTTCTTCAAATTTTTTCTCTTTTAATAAGTTCTTAGGAACTAGCCATGAACCACCAACACAAAGAACATTCTTTAAATCTAAAAAGTCATTCATATTATCTAAACTAACTCCACCTGTTGGGCAGAATCTCATTTTAGGGAAAGGTCCTGAAAATGCTTTTAAAAGATCTATTCCTCCAACTTGAACTGCTGGAAATAATTTACAAGCAAACAAATCATTATTTTGAGCAAGCATAATTTCTGATGCATTTGAAACACCTGCAATTAAAGCAATATCATTTTGCTTTGCACTTTGAATTAACTCTTCACTAATTCCAGGTGAGAAGATAAAAGCAGCACCATGTGCGATTGAATCTTCTAAATCTTTCTTATTACATACAGTTCCTGCTCCTACATTCATAGAAGGCATCTCTTTTGAGATTAACTCAATAGCTTTCAAACCTGTTGGAGTTCTTAAAGTAATCTCCATAATATTTATTCCACCATCTTGTAAAGCTTTTGCTAAAGGTAAAGCATCTTCTATATTATCTAAAGCAATAACAGGAACAATTGGCGAAATACTTAATACTTCTGTTGCATTTAATTTCATCTTAACTTCTCTCTTTTCCAATAATATCGAAAATAGTAGCACCCTCTTCTGCTGTACTAATATTTGCTCTAACAATTGAGAATAAATTTCTTCCATAGTTAGCTTGGTTTGCAGATAAGTCTGCTTTTTTAATTTGTCTTCTAATTTTTTCTTCTGCAGGTATTTCTAAGTTTAATTTTCCATTTTTAACATCTAAACAGATAATATCGCCATTTTCAATAAGTGCAATATTCCCACCATTTGCAGCTTCACCAACTAAATGAATTGCTGATGGAACTTTTCCTGAAGCCCCTGACATTCTTCCATCTGTTACGATAGCAACTTTATAACCTTTATCTTGAAGAACTCCAAGAGAAGGTAATAAACCATGAAGTTCAGGCATTCCATTTGCTTTTGGACCTTGAAATTTAACAACTGCTACAAAATCTTTATTTAATAAACCTTGTTTAAAGGCATCTTTTAATTCATCTTGAGTTGAGAAAACCATAGCCGGAGCTTTTACATATAAATGCTCTTCTTTAAGTGCAGAAGTTTTGATAATACTTCTTCCTAAATTTCCTTCAAGTAATGTAATTCCACCCTCTTTTGAGAAAGGAGCAGCAACACTTGAGATAATGTCTTTATCTCTTGAAACAGTTGCACCTTTATTAAAAGTTAATACATTATCTTTTAATGATGGCTCAACAATATAGTTTTTTAAACCAAATCCAACTACAGTATTTACATCTTCATGTACTAATCCTGCATTTATTAATTCATGAATAACAACACTCATACCACCTGCATCTCTAAAGTGATTTACATCAGCACTTCCATTTGGATATAACTTACATAAAAGTGGAGTAACTTTAGAAATCATATTAAAATCATCCCAATTTAAAATAATTCCAGCAGCCCTTGCCATTGCAATTAAGTGAATTGTATGATTAGTTGAGCCACCTGTTGCCATTAATCCAACTATTGCATTTACAAAACTTTTTTCACTTACGATATCTGCTATTGGTGTGAAATTATTTTTGAAAGCTGTTAAGTTTAAGAGTTTTCTTGATGCTTCCTGTGTTAATTCATCACGAAGTTGTGTATTAGCATTTATAAAAGAAGAGTTTGGAAGCTGTAATCCCATCATTTCTAAAAGCATTTGATTTGAGTTTGCCGTACCATAAAAAGTACAAGTTCCACTACTATGATATGAAGCTGCTTCTACTTTAAATAATGCTTTTTCATCAACTTTACCTTGAGCAAATTCTTGTCTTACTAATGCTTTTTCTTTATTTGAAATACCAGATGGCATTGGACCTGCTGGCATAAAAATAGCTGGTAAGTGTCCAAAAGATAAAGCTCCAATTAAAAGTCCAGGAACAATTTTGTCACAAACTCCTAAAAATATAGCTCCATCATATACATTATGTGATAAACCAATTGCAGCACCCATTGCTATATTATCTCTTGAAAATAAGCTTAGCTCCATTCCTTCAAAACCTTGTGTAACACCATCACACATAGCAGGAACTCCTGATGCAACTTGTGCTGTAGCACCTTCTTGCAATAAAGTTCTTTTTATAAGCGGAGGATATACACTAAAAGGCTCGTGTGCTGATAACATATCATTATATGAAGTAACTATTGCTATATTTGGAGTAATCATATTTGACATAGCTTCTTTTTCAACATTGCTCATAGGAGCTATTGTATGAGCTAGATTACTACATCCCATTTTTGATCTATTTACTTTTTTAGAGCTAGCTTCTTTTACTCTGTTTAAATAAATTTCACGACTTGTTTTTGATCTATTTATTATATTTTGTGTAACTTCTAGTATTATTTCATTCATTTGTAATATACCTCGATTTTTTTCTTATCTTGATTTAATATTGCAGAAACTGGCATATCATTGCTAGACGCACCTTCAAGAACTTTTTTGTATACATCTTGTTTTTCAACACCTTCAAAATGCAAATAAAGATTAATAGCGCTTAATATTGCTGTTTTTGTTAAACTCATTCTTTCATAAGGAGCAGTATCAGGTTTCATACAAATACAAAAATGCTCACTTGTTTCTAATGCCTCTTTTAATTTAATATTATTAGGGAATAAAGAAGCTGTATGTCCATCATTTCCCATACCTAAAATTAATACGTCAAAAGGAAATAACTCTTTGTAGTAAATATCTGAACAAACTTCTTGGGCATCTTCAATATTTATATTTTCTTGATACATTGATATAAATTGTGCTTTTTGTGCAAAATTAACTAATAGGAAATCCCTTACTAGTTTTTCATTTGAATCTTTATGATTTTTATCAATCCATCTTTCATCACAAAGGCCAATTTTTACTTTTTCCCAAGGAATATCAAAAGTACTAAGTTTTTCAAATAAAGGTTTAGGAGTACTACCTCCTGAAACCAATAAAGAAGCTCTTCCTTTATTTAGTATTGCTTCTTCTAAATTATTAATAATTTTTGAACTTAAAGTATCTATTAAATCTTTTTGTTCTAAAAAAAAATGTTCATTTTTATTCTTCATGCCAATCCCTACCATCTTTTGCAACTAATTGAATACTTGCACTTGGTCCATTTGTTCCTGCTGTATATTTTTTCATAGGAACTAAATTATCTTCCCATGCTTCAAGAATAGTATCAACCCATTTCCATGCACTTTCAACTTCATCAAGTCTCATAAATAAAGTAGGATTAGATCTAATTACATCAAGTAATAATCTCTCATAAGCTTCATTTTTTCTTTTTAATGTACAAGGTGTCATAAGCTCTAAATCAACTTCTTCTAGTCTCATATTTTTACTTAAATCTGGAACTTTATTAATTAAACTTAAAGTAATACTCTCTTCAGGTTGAAGTGTAATTACTAATCTATTTGAAGATACAGGCTCTCCATTATTTTGGAAAATTGAATGGGGAACATTTTTAAATTGAACAACAATTTCAGAATTTCTTTTTTGCATTCTTTTTCCACTTCTTATGTAAAAAGGAACGCCATTCCATCTCCAGTTATCTATATCTACTTTTAAAGCTGCAAAAGTTTCTGTTGTACTTTGAGATACTCCCTCACCTTCTAAATATCCAGGAACAGGTTGTCCATTTATTGAACCCTTGTCATATTGAGCTCGAACAGTACTTAAGGCTACATTTTCTCTAGTAATTGGTCTTAATGATCTTAAAACTTTTACTTTTTCATCTCTAATACTATTTGCATCTAGTGAACAAGGTGGTTCCATTGCAATTAAACAAAGTAGTTGCATAAGATGATTTTGAATCATATCTCTCATTGCACCAAATTGGTCATAATATCCCCATCTACCTTCAACACCAACGCTTTCTGCAACTGTTATTTGTATATGGTCAATATTAGTAGAATCCCAAAGTGGCATCATAATTCTATTTGCAAAACGTAAAGCTAAAATATTTTGTACAGTATTTTTTCCTAAATAATGATCAATTCTATAAATTTGATTTTCATTAAAATAGCTTAATACTTGATTATTTATCTCCCTTGCAGATTCTAAATCTCTACCAATTGGTTTTTCTAAAACAACACGACTTGTTGGCTTTATTAAACCCCAATGGTTTAAAGATTTACAAATATCGCCAAAAAAACTAGGAGATGTAGATAAGTAAGAGATTCTATCTTCATTTGTACTTTTGTCTAATAATTTTTTTAAATCTTTATAAGTATCATTATCAGCAAAATCTACATAAACTGCATGTAAAAGTTTTTTAAATTTTTCAAATGCATCTTCACTAAACAATTCTGGTTCTATAAATTCTATTAATTTTTCTTTTGTAAGTTTTATATGATCTTCTTGGCTTATTTTTTGTCTTGAAACTGATATGATTTTACAACCAGCATCCAAATAATCATCGTTAAAAAGATGATATAAAGCAGGGATTAGTTTTCTAAAAGAAAGATCCCCATATGCTCCAAAAATTATGATGTCAGAAGAATTTTTTATTTCATTCATAAATTTTTATCCTTTATTAAAAAACATGGCAACATAATAACATTATAATGTTATAACTACCATTAAATATAATTAAAAATCTAACTCATTAAAAAAAGGAGGATTTGCACCTGTTCTACCTACACTAATAGCAGCAACTTTATTGGCAAATTTTAATGATTCTTCTAATGATTCTTTATCAATATTAATTAATTCTTTTTTTGAAAAATTCTTGTGATTAGATAATGAAAATAATAATGCACCGTTAAATATATCACCAGCACCAATAGTATCTACCACTTCAACTTTTTCTCCACGAGAAGTTGCTTCACAATTTTTAGTTTTGATAATAGCACCTTCACTTCCTCTTGTAAGGACAATAATACTAAGACCTAATTCAAGCCATTGTTTATAGATTTCTTCAAAAGAACCATTTGGGTATAACCATTCTAAATCTTCTTCTGAAATCTTTATAATATCACTTTGAGATAATATTTTTTCAAATCTTTGTATAAAAAGTGATCTATTTTCTATAAAATTAGGTCTTACATTTGGATCATAGAAAACAATTTTTTTTGAGCTTTCTTTTGAAATGAAGTTTTCAATCTCTGTTCCATTTGGTTCACTCATTAATGATATTCCACCAACATAAATAGTATCAACTACTTCATCATCTAAAACTACATCTTTTAAACAAATAGTTCTATTCGAACTATTTTCATCAAAAAAACTATATGTTGTAGTTCCATTTGCAATTTTTGCAAATGCTAGAGTTGTGTTATTTGAAGTTTCAATACAAAAAGAAGTGTTAACTTTTGAGTTAGTTAATTCTTCTAATATTTGCTCTCCAAATAAGTCTTTAGAAACTGATCCTAAAAAACCAACATCAGCCCCCAGTCTTCCTAAACAAATAGAAGTATTTAAAATTGCTCCTCCAATTTTAGGAATAAAAGCAGTTTCTTTACTATCTAAAGTAGTAGGTATCATATCTATTAAAGCTTCTCCACAACATATAATCATTTTGTATTATCCTTTGGTTTATTTACTATTGTTTATTATAATTTATTACTGTATTTTCAACACCATTTTCCCAAATACTATTTAAGAATTTAGAGAATGTGCTTGCAAAATATTCATTTTCACTTAAGTTTCCATAGATATCTTCCATTTGAATAAAAACAATTGGATTAGTTTTAGCTTCAAGAGCTAACTCTTTTAGTTTATCTTTTCTACCATCATTTATATCTATTGCTTTATTATTTTCATCAGTACCTATTGAATAACGACACCATAATGCACAAGTTAATATTAAACCATCAACATTTACACCATTTTTAATTCCACTTTTAATACTATCAATAATAAATTTAGGTTGTTTATTTGAATTATCAAAACAAATTCTTGTAATCGTATCTTTAATATAAGGATTTGCAAATCTATTTAATACAGTATTGTAATACTCATCTAAATTAACATCAATAATATTTTTTAATACAGGAATTACTTCTTTATTCATAATATTATCTAAGAAAGTTTTAACAGTTTTATGCTCTAATGCTTCATGTACATAATCGATATTTAATAATGCACTAACAGATGAAATAGCAGCATGAGAACCATTTAGCATTCTAATTTTCATTAATTCATATGCTTCGATATCTTCAACAAACATAACGCCTACTTCTTCTAAAGCTGGTCTTCCATTACAAAAGTTATCTTCTATAATCCATTGAATAAATGGTTCACAAAATACAGGTCTATTATCAATATATCCATATTCACTTTGAATAAATGCTCTATCTGCATCTGTTGCAGTTGGAGTAATTCTATCAACCATTGAATTTGGAAAAGATACATTTGATGCTATATATTCACTTAATTCAGCATCAATTGCTGCTGATAATTTAACTACAACATTTTTTAGAACGTCTCCATTATGAGCTATATTGTCACAAGTTAATAAAGTAAAAGGAGCAATGCCTTTTTCTTTTCTAATTTTAAGTGCTTTAATCAATATACCAAATGCAGTATTTGGACTATCAGGATTTTTAATATCAGCTTGAATCTCTTCATTTTGAATATTAAAGTTACCATAAGAATCAATATAGTAACCACCTTCTGTTATTGTAAGTGAAACTATTTTGATATTTTCATTTGTTAAAGACTCAACTAAAAGTTTATTATCAACTTCAATAAAATCAATCATAGATTGTAAAACACGTACATTTGTAGTTTGGCTATCTCTTGAAACAACCGTTGTTAAACAATCTTGTTTTAAAAGATCATTTCTCATAAAAGAATCATATTCTCTTAAACCAGCACCAATAATTCCATAATTTAAATCTTTTCTTTTATTAAATAAAGCATCTAGATAATATGCTTGGTGAGATCTATGGAAGTTTCCAACACCAATATGTACAATACCCGCAGTCAAATCAGCTTGACTATAATTATAGTCAGCCTTATTGAATGATTTGTTTTCTAAAAAGTTTTTATTTAATATCATTTTATTGCCTTATCTTCATTGTCAAAAAAGTAAAATTTAGAATCATCACAGTTTAAATATGCCGTATCACCTATTGCAAGGTGATCTGGATTATCACTTTTAACTGTAAGAATCTCATCATTGTTAAGTTTCACATAATAAATCATGTACTCACCTAAATTCTCAACTAAATCAACAACTCCTGTAAATTTAGCATTTTCTTTGTCACATAAATTAATATGCTCAGGTCTAACACCTACAGTTTTAACTGTATTTCTTCTATTCTCTAATCTATTTTCAATATTATTAACTATGTATTGAGCCTCTGATGAATTTTCAGTTTCAATAAAGTTCATTTTAGGACTTCCTATAAATCCTGCAACAAATAAATTATCTGGACTTTTATATAAATCATCTGGTGACCCAAATTGTTGAATTACACCTGCGTTTAAAACTACAATTCTGTCTGCTAATGTCATAGCTTCAACTTGATCATGTGTTACATAAAGCATAGTAGCTTCTAAGTGTTTATGTAATTTTGCAATTTCAATTCTTGTATTAGATCTTAAATTTGCATCTAGATTTGATAATGGTTCATCAAATAAGAATACTTTTGGCTCTCTAATAATCGCACGACCAATTGCCACCCTTTGTCTTTGTCCACCTGAAAGATTTTTTGGTAATCTATCAAGTAAATTTGTCATTTGTAAAGATGTTGCAGCTTTTTTAACTCTTTCATCAATTTCTGCTTTTGGTACTTTTGCAAGTTTTAAAGAAAATGACATATTGTCATATACATTCATATGAGGGTAAAGTGCATATGATTGGAATACCATAGCAACCCCTCTTTTTGAAGGAGGAGTATCATTGATAACTTCTCCATGAATTAAAATTTCACCGCTTGTAATTTCTTCTAAACCAGCGATTGTTCTCATTAATGTTGATTTCCCACAACCACTTGGTCCTACGAAAACAACGAATTCACCTTTTTTTATTTGTAAATTTGCACCTTGAATTATTGTATGGCCTTCATAAGCTTTTACAACATTTCTTAATTCAACTCCTAGCATATAAGTTCCTTTAATTTTTTTTAATAATTTTTAATAATTCTAATAATTTTTATTTAACAGCACCAAAGGTTAAACCTTGTACTAATTGTTTTTGACAGAACCAACCAAATACTACTATTGGAGCACATGCCAATGTTGAAATTGCTGATAACTTAGCCCAGAATAATCCTTCAGGACTTGAATATGAAGCAACTAAAGCTGTTAATGTTGCAGCATCAGCTGAAGTTAAATTAATAGACCAAAATGCTTCATTCCAACATAATACAATACTTAATAATCCTGTTGATGTAATTCCACCCCAAGATAATGGTAAAACGATATGTCTTAACTCTTGTAAATAATTTGCACCATCTAAACTACAAGCTTCTAAGATATCTTTTGGTAAATCTTTGAAGTATGAGAATAGCATCCATATAATAATTGGTAAATTCATAAGTGCAAAAATAATAATTAATACTGTTTTTGTATCTAATAAACCAAACTTTTGAGCCATTAAATATATTGGAACCAATACACCAACCGCTGGTAACATTTTTGTTGATAACATCCATAGTAAAACATCTTTTGTATTTTTCGTAGGAGAAAAAGCAAAAGAGTATGCTGCTGGAACTGCAATTATTAATGATAATAAAGTTGCACCAAATGATGTAATAATTGAGTTCATTGCATGATGAAAATAATCACTTCTTTCATTAACTAACGAATAGTTTTCAAAAGTAAAATCAAATACAAATAACGGAGGTACAGCAATTGCTTGTAACTCTGTTTTAAAGCTTGTTAATATCATCCAAAAAATTGGAAAAAAGAATACAATTGCAATTAACCAAGCTAGAGTAACTAGTATTCTATGGGTAATTTTTTGTTTAGTTTTATAAGTCATTTTCTATTCCTTATGCCATTAAGCTTTTGCCAACTTGCTTAATTAAGAAGTAAGCTACGATATTTGCTAATATAATGGCAAAAACACCACCTGCTGAAGCAATACCAACATCAAAGTCTAATAAAGCATTTGTAAAAATCATATATGTTAAGTTAGTACCATCATTACCTGGTCCACCACCTGTTGTAATTAAAATCTCAGCAAAGATAGATAAATGGAATATCATTTCTATCATAATTACAATTGCAATTGATCTTGATAAATGAGGCAAAGTTAAATAATAAAACTTTGCAAAAAAACCAGCACCATCTAACTCAGCTGCTTCTTTTTGTTCTTGATCTTGAGATTGTAATGCTGTCATAAAAATCAGTAGTGCAAATGGAGTCCATTGCCAACTTAACATTATAATAACTGATGCTAAAGGAAAATCTGACATCCAATCTATTGGCTCTAGTCCTAAGGTATTAGAGAAAAATGCAAACATTCCATAAACAGGATTCATAAACATATTTTTCCATAATAATGCATTTACTGTAGGCATTATGAAAAAAGGAGAAATAAGCATAACTCTTACTATTCCTCGTCCAGGGAATGTTCTATCAATTAAAACAGCTAAAATTATCCCCGAGATAATGGTAACAACAATAATACTCACTACTAAAATTAAAGAATTTAAAACAGCTGGCATAAAAGCAGAATCTGTCATAAAAAATTCATAATTTCCTAAACCTTCAAATCCATTGTCCATAGGACTTAATAGGTTATATCTAATTACCGAAAAATATAAAGTCATTGAAAGCGGTACTATCATCCATAAAAATAGAACAATGATACTAGGCGCTTTTAATAAGTTCATAACGGCGTTTTTACTTAAATTAAATTTCATTATTTACCTTGTTAAATTATTTTGCTATATATAAAAAATTTATTACTTTAATAGACATATATCAAAAAAAAGAGCTAAGCTCTTTTTTTTGACTTGATATTATTTATAATATCTTGCTCTTTTCATAGTTCTATCAGCTGTTTCTTGAGAATACTCTAAAGCTTCTTTTACAGACATTTTTCCAGCTAATGCTGAACTCATATCTTTACCAACTGAAGTTGCAATACCTTGAAATTCAGGAATTGTAACAAATTGAACACCTACAAAAGGAGTAGGATTTAAAGTAGAGTCTTTTGGATTTGCTGATAAAATTGCTTTTAACTCAGCATCTGCAAAAACTGCTGCTTTTTTAAAGTTTTCATTTTCATAAGTACTTTTTCTTGTACCTGTAGGAACTTTTTCCCATCCATTAGTTTCACCAACTAATTTAATATACTCTTTTGAAGTTGCCCAAGAAATGAATTTTTGTGCATCTGTTAAGTTTTTAGTACTTGAAGGAATCGCTAAAGCCCAAGACCATAACCAGTTTGCACCTTTGTTTGTAACACCTACAGGAGATTGAGCAAATGCTACTTTATCATGTACTTTTGATTGTGCTGGATCTGAAATAAATGATGCTGCAATTGTTGCATCAATCCACATACCACATTTACCTTCATTAAATAAAGCTAAAATTTCATTAAAGCTATTTCCACTTGAACCTGGAGGTCCATATTTAGTTAATAAGTCAACATAATAGTTAAGTGTGTTATTCCAAGCATCTGAAGTTAATTGAGGTTTACCATCTTTATCAAACCATTGTCCACCAAATGTATTTGCCATTGTAGTAATCAATGCCATATTATCACCCCAACCTGCTTTTCCTCTTAAACAGATACCATAAACACCTTGATCTGGATTATGAATTGCTTTTGCTACTTCTGCGATATGATCCCAGCTAGGATTATCAGTAATAGTCATACCAGCTTTTTCAACTAAGTCTTTTCTATACATAAGCATAGAACTCTCTCCATAAAAAGGAGCTGCATAAAGTTTTCCATCACTTGATAGACCATCAACCATTGCAGGTAAAAGATCTTTTTGATCATAAGCAGCATCGAATTTCATTTCTTCAATCCAACCTTTTTTACCCCACATTGGTGCTTCATACATACCAATAGTCATAATATCAAACTGACCACCTTTAGTTGCAATATCAGTTGTAACTCTTTGTCTTAAAACACCTTCTTCTAAAACAACCCATTTAAGGTTGATACCTGGATTTTCTTTTTCAAACACTTTTGATAGTTTTTGCATCTCTACCATATGTCCATTATTAACAGTAGCAATCGTTAAATCACCTGCATTTAAACATACGCTAGCAATTGCAGCAACCATACTAGTTTTTAGTATTTTTTTAACATTCATCTCTCTCCTTAGTTTTAGTTAAAAAATGAGCTTTTGCCAATATCTATAGCAAAAGCTCACTAGTTGAGAAAATAATATCACCTTGAAACTAAATTGTAACTTAAGAGAAGGTTATTTTTTATACTATTTTAAAAAAAAATTCTTATGTATTTTCTTCAGTTCTAATTAAGTTATAAATATTTCTTTTGAATAACTAATAATAATCTTTATGTAAAATAAAAACTTGTATACTCCTATTTATAAAATCAATAAAAGGCTCAATATTTTGAAAATTGAAAATTATGAAAATATTCAATTAATTATCTTTGATTGTGATGGAGTTTTAGTAGATAGTGAAACAATAAGTGCAAAAGTAATATCTATGCAATTTAATAAATTAGGAATTGAAATAGATACTCAATATGTACAAAAACATTTTATTGGACAATCATATTTAAAAGTAAAAAGTCATGTTCTTAAAAATTTTAACATTCAATTAGCAGATAATTTTGAAGAAGAGTATAGAGAAGAATTATTAAAAGTATTTAAAAAAGAGTTAAAAATAGTTCCTGGAATAAAAGATATTCTAGAACAATTGAATATAAAAAAATGTGTTGCAACAAGTAGTAGTAAACAAGAGCTAATAGTTCATTAAAAACAGTTGGCATATATGAACATCTAAAAGACAATATTTTTAGTGCATATAATTTAGGTGACAAGGGGAAACCAGCTCCTGATATATATTTAAATTGTGCAAAAAAGGTTTAATATAGAACCAAAAAATGTATTAGTAATAGAAGATAGTTTAGTTGGAATTGAAGGTGGGAAAAAAGCAGGTATGAAAACTTGGCACTTTATAGGTGCTAGTCATCTGAAAGCATGGGATAAAAATCATAAATATGCATATGAGCCTGATTTTGTATTTGAAGATATGAATATGTTCTTTGAATATCTACCCCATTTATCAAGTAAAAATGAAAAAGGAAAATAATAATGGTACATAAAAAAGGCGATAAATATGATTTAGCAGCACGAGCTGGTTGGCTTTATTATGTTGCAGGATATAATCAAGAAGAAATTGCAAATGAATTTGGTATTTCTAGACAATCAGCACAAAGAATGGTTTCATTATCTGTTAGTGAAAAACTTATAAAAGTAAGACTTGATCATCCAATAGCAAGCTGTATGAAACTAGCATCTGAATTAAAAAAGAAATACTCTTTAAAAGAGTGTGAAGTAATTCCAAGTGTTACTCAAGATATAAGTACAAATATAGGTTTAGGACAAGCAGGGGCTCAAATACTAGAAAAATATATTGAATCAAAAGATCCATTAATAATAGGTTTAGGTACTGGAAAAGTTTTAAATATGATTGCAAATGAGCTTTCACCGATAAATGGATCTCACCATAAACTTTTATCTTTAGTTGGAAATATGGCAAATGATGGTTCTGCCTCTTCCCATGAAGTTGTTAGTAAAATTGCAGATAAAACAAATGCTACATATTATCCTATGCCTCTTCCTTTAATAGTTAAAACCCAAGAAGAGCGAGATTTATTACATAATCAACAATCAACAAAAAATATTTTGGCACTTGCTAAAAAAGTTGATATCTCATTTGTAGGTATTGGACAAATTGATGCAAATGCTCCTATGTATAAAGATAATTTTATCAACAAAGAAGAGTTAGATGCTTTATTAGAAGCAAAAGCAGTAGGAGAAATAATAGGTTGGGCTTTTGATATTAAAGGTAATATAATAGATGGATGTACAAATAAAAGATTAACAAGTATTCCTCTTACAAAAAATCCTGAAAAATTGATAATTGGAATTGCGGCAATACAAGCAAAACTAATTGCAATAAAAGCAGCCCTAGAAGGTAAATTAATTAATGGTTTAGTTACAAATGAAATGTGTGCAAAATCTCTATTAGCTTAGGACTGCAAAGAATCTTTTTCTATATTTATATTTTTTAAATATAAAAAAAGGCCATATCTTAAAATTAGAATATGGCCTTTAAAGTTTACTTTTATAAATTTATCGTTGTTGTGCTTTTAATGCTATTGCTTTAATAGCTTCCCAATTCTCAGCTTTAACTAAAGAATTAGGTGTTATCCAAGAACCTCCAACACATACTACATTTGGTAAATCAATATAATCATAAGCTAAACTTTCACTAATACCACCTGTTGGACAGAATGAAATATTAGGAAATGGACCACTTAGAGCTTTTAACATTGGAATTCCCCCTGCTGCTTCTGCTGGAAAAAATTTCAACATATCAAAACCTTTTTCATAAATCTGCATAACTTCAACAGCGGTTGAAACTCCTGGAAGCAAAGGAATATTTTCCTCTTCACAAGCATCAATAATTTCTTGCGTAAAACCAGGAGATACTATAAATTTAGCACCTGCTAATTTTGCATTAATTACATCTTTTTTATTTAATACAGTTCCAGCACCAACAATTGAACCTTTAACTTCACTCATTAATTTTATAACTTCAAGTGCGCATGATGTTCGTAAAGTTACTTCAAGAACATTTAATCCAGCTTCTATTAAAGTTTTAGCTAAAGGTTTAGCTTTTGATATATCATCAATAACTAATACTGGAATTATTGGTACTTGGTTACATATATTTTTTATTTCACTCATAAAAAACCTTTTAAATATTTATAGGTACAATTGCACCTTTTTGTGCAATTACTTGACCTGCAACCTTTGAAGCAAGTTTTACTGAATCTTCAATACAAACACCCTCTAATCTTTGTGCAAGATATGCGCCATTGAAGCTATCTCCTGCTGCTGTTGTATCAACAATATTTGCAATAGGTTCAATTTGGAATTCATAATTCATTCCATCTTTATAAACTATACAAGAATCGCTTCCTCTTTTTATAACAATTTCACCGCATCCAAAACCAATTAATCTATTTTTCACAGATTCTAAACTATCATCTCCCCATAATAAAAACTCATCATCAATTGAAGGAAGAGCTATATCACAATTTTCATATGCTCTTTGCATATTTGCTTTGACATCTTTACCTTCCCATAACTTAGGTCTATAATTATTATCAAAGGCAACTTTTCCACCTGATTGTCTAAAATCTTTTAAAAGCTTAAATAAGGCTTCTCGACCTTCTTCTTCTAAAATAGCTAAAGATATCCCTGAAAAATATATCCAATCAAAACCTTGCAATTTATTTATTAAATTTGTTTTATTTGAAGTTAAAAAAAGTTTTTTAACAGGAGCATTATCTCTCCAATATAAAAAGCTTCTTTCTCCTTGATCATCTGTTTGAATCATATATAAACCTGGAACACTATTTGACACTTGCTCAACAAAGTTTGTTTTTATTCCCTCTTTTTCCCAAAATTTAATCATTTCATTACTTAATAAATCATCACCTAAAAGAGTTATATAAAAACAATCAACATTTTGGGTACATTTAGAAAGGTATATTGCACTATTTAAAGTATCACCTCCAAATGTTCTTTTAAATGATCCATCACCTTGATCAAATAGCTCAACCATACATTCACCAATAATTGCAATCTTCATATTCAACCTTTTATCTATTGTCTATATAGCATTTCGGGTAACCAAAGTGCTAGTTGTGGGAAAAATGTTACTAATAATAAAACTATAGTAAGTGGAATTAAAAATGGCATAGTAGCTTTTACACATTGCTCAAATTTAACATTTGAAACTTCAGAAAGTACATACAATACCATTCCCACAGGTGGAGTTAATAATCCTATCATTAAGTTTAAAATTACAATAATTCCTAAATGAACAGGATCAATACCAACAGTTGCTGCAATTGGCATAAGCAAAGGCACCAAAATTGTAATAGCTGCAATTGTTTCCATAAACATACCAATAAGTAAAACTAATAACATTATAATTAAAAGCAATACTGTTTTATCAGTAGATAAACTTAATAAAAAATCTCCTAAATGATTAGCAACTTGATTCGCTGTTAAAATCCATGCGAAAATAGCAGCACTTGCAATAATTAATAAAATTGCAGCTGTTGTTTCTATTGTTTCCATAGATACTTTTATCAAATGTTTAAATGTTAAAGTTTTATAAACTACCATTCCTAAAAACAATGAATACATAACAGCAGCAACCGCTGATTCCGTTGGAGTAAATGCTCCTGTTGCAATACCACCTATTATAATAGCAGGCGTTAAAAGTGGTAAAAAAGCTTTTTTAAATGTTTCTCTTAGCCTAATCCATTCAAAACTTTTATCTCTTGGATAATTTCTTTTTCTAGCATAATATGCAACCATAATCATCAAAGATACAGCCATTAATAAACCAGGGATTATTCCTGCTACAAAAAGTTCACCAATAGAAACAGAAGCCGTAACACCATAAATAACTAAAGGCAATGATGGCGGAATAATTGGTCCTATAATAGATGAAGCAGCTGTAATTCCAACAGAAAAATCTGTATCATACTTAGCATCTTTCATAGCTTTTATTTCAATATTACCTAAACCACCAGCATCAGCAACAGCAGCACCTGACATACCAGCAAAAATAACACTAGCTCCTACATTTACGTGACCTAAACCACCATGCATCCAACCAACACAAGCTCTTGCAAAAGCAAAAATTTTATTAGTAATACCACCTGTATTCATCAAATGCCCTGCTAAAATAAAAAATGGAATTGCAAGTAATGGAAAACTATCAATCCCATTTATCATATTATGAATTAATACTACACTTGGTAAACCATCAATTAATATATAAGCTAATGAAGCTAATGCTAATGAAACAGCAACAGGAACACCAATAACTAATAAAATTACTAATAAAATAAATAATACAATTAATCCCATTACTCTATTACTCCTAATCTTTCTGTATAAACTTCTTGGGCACTTAATTTACTAAATCTATATATATTTATTAAAGAAAATAAAGCCATAAGAAAACATGCTGTCATAACTGTATAATAAATTGTACTTTTAGGTAAGGGAATAAAAACCATATTCTGTGCTGTTCTTCCTGCTAGTTCTATACATAAATAACCAGCAAATACAAAAAAAGATCCAACTATAAATTCAACAAAAATTATCATTTGTTTTGTTAATTTCATCGGTAAATATCTATAAAAAAATTCTAAAAAGATATGTTTACCTTTTCTTACACATGTAATTCCACCAACAAAACACATTATGATTAATAAATATCTAGCAATTTCTTCTGTCCAAGCTATACTATCGTTAAATATATATCTTGAAACAAATTGTAATGCAACAACAATTATTAATAACCAAAAAATTCCTAAAACAGGAATGTCATACCATTTAAAATCAGATAAATCATCACTAAGTTCATCAAATTCTTCCAATGCCATTTCTACATCATCTTTTTGTATTTTTTCCATTTTGACACCTTTTAAATAAGAGTAGATAATCTACTCTTATTATATAAATTTAGTTACCTTGAATCGCTTGTAATTTTTCATACATTTCTTTTGTAAATGGCATATCACCACCTGTAAGTGCAGGTTTAACAGCATTTATAAATGGTGTTCTATCAACCACATTTACATTTATACCTTTTTCTTTGAACCAAGCAATAAGATCTTTTTCAGATGAAATAACCTCTTCTGTTGCCCAATTAGCAGCAGTTTTAAAAGCATCAATTACAACTTTTTGATCATCTTTACTTAATTTTTTCAATTTATATGTTGAAATTAAAGTTAAAATTGAATCTGTAACGTGACCTGTTAAACTAATATTTGATTGTACTTCATAAAATTTTTTAGCTTTGATTGTAGTAAGAGGATTTTCTTGTGCATCAACAACACCTTGTTGTAATGCTAAGTAAACTTCAGCAAATGCCATTGGAGTTGGATTTGCACCAACAACTTTTGGAAATAATACAAATGCAGGTGCATCAGGAACTCTGATTTTTAAACCTTTCATATCAGCAGGAGTTAAAATTGGTTTATTTGCAGTTACTTGTCTTTGACCATAATAACTTAAAGCTACAACTTGAGCCATACCACCTGTTGCTTTTGAATAACCATCTGCAAGTTCTGTAAATAAAGAACTATCTCTATAGTTTTTCCAATGCTCAATTCCTCTTAAAGTAAATGGATAAGTTGGTAAAGAAATAGGACCGTATGTGTTACCAGCAAAACCATTACCTGTATAAATCATATCTATAGTACCTAGATTTAAACCTTCATTTAAAGCTGTTTCTTTACCTAATTGAGAAGCTGGATAAATTTGAATATCAACTCTTCCATTTGTTTTTTCTGAGATTTCTTTTGCAGCCATTAATGCTGCTTTATGTAAAGGATGATCTACTTCATAAACGTGTGCAAGTTTTAATACCTCTGCATTAACTACACTTGCAAAACCAAAAACCGACAAACCTACAACTACACTTTTCAATAATTTTTTAAACATAACTCTCTCTCCTTAGTTAAATTTTTATTTTTTATTTGTTGAATCTTTTACAAAAACCAAAAAACTCTTCCAGTCACAGACATTTTCATCTTTCCAAATCTAC
>NZ_JBEVTN010000027.1:0-8842 GCF_040884245.1 Arcobacter sp. s6
TAAGTTCATTTCATTAATCGAAATGAAATAATAACTATTTTTAAATTATCAAATACTTAAAGGTGAAACCTATATTCTATTCAAGCTATCAATCAAAGTACTTCTTTTTACACCAAATGTTCTACAGATTGCAGCTTTACTCATTCCATCATCAAGTGCTTTTTTTATTGCAATTATTTTTTCATCATTAATTGCTCTTGGTCTTCCACCGGTGATTCCTCTTTGATTAGCAGATTCAAGGCCAGCTTTTACTCTTTCTTGAATTAAAGATCTTTCAAATTGAGCTAAAGCTCCAAATATATGAAAGAATAGTTCTCCTGATGCAGTTGTTGTATCCATACCTTCAGTAATAGATATAAAAGATATATTTCTATTTTTTAAAGAAGTAATTATACTTATTAGATGAGCTAAGCTTCTACCTAATCTATCTAATTTCCAAACAACTAAAGTATCACCATCTTTTAAAAATTCAATTGCTTTATCAAGACCCACTCTTTTATCTTTTGAACCAGAAGTTTTATCTGAAAATATATTTCTTTGGTCTATCCCATATTTTATTAATGCATCTTTTTGTAAATTTAGATTTTGATCATCAGTTGAAACTCTTATATATCCTACTAGCATACGGAAAACCCCTTTAATATTGTTTCCGTATTATATCACAATCCGATAGTGTTTGTCGTATATTTATTTGGTGTTTTTTGAGTGAATTTTGAAGTTTTTGAGAGGGTGTCGGAAAACAGATGTTTTATAACTAGTATCCTATAATGGTTTTATTAATAGTATGTTCATCAGTTGCAGTAATAATAAAGTTCTTTGAATTTCTTAAAAGTTCTTTTGCAATTTCTAATTTTTTGCCAGTTAATTTATCTGTATCATCCATAAATAAAATTGATGATTTTGCTTTTTCAGAAAGTATTCTAAGTTTTATATATTGTTTATTTATATGTTCATCTAAGTCAATATCAAAATCAAGATACTCTTCAAGCTTATCTTCACTAAATTTTGCATTGTCTTCATCGGTTAGATTTTTTAAAAAAAAGAAAAGAATAATAAATCTACTGAATCTAGTTTCATTTTATCTCCTCATTTAAATAATATTTAAAATAATACTATATAAATGACTCTTTTTTGAGAGAGTTTGAATTTAATTTAGACAAAACAATCAATATATGTAAAGGTTGCACATTATGTGCGTATATGATTTAAAAGCTCACTTTTTTGTTCCACAATCCCTTTAGATTTGTGGAACTTTGTAGTTTTTATTTTTTGAACACTTTGTGGAACAGGGAAAACTAATATGAATATTTCGTGTTCCAAAAGTAAGAGGTTTTGACAAGGATATAAGTAAACGGTAACTAAGATTAATACAATTTAATTCTAGAAGATAAAAATATTCATACGAAAACTAATTTTATAATTTCCGACATTAAACAAAAAATATATTTCTTAATTTTCGTATATTTTTTAAAATTTAAAATATGACAAAATTACTTGGTGTCGGAAAACAAATGATTAAATATTCATAAAATCATAAATAAATTTTGAAAAAATAAAGCTTAGAATACCTCTAACTAATATTAAATCTATATCCAATTTCTTTTAATGTTGTTTTCGTTTTATCATTAAAGTAATTTTAATAATAAACATCATATGATTATATGTTCATATATTATTAATAAAGGTAAAGCTATGTCTATACAGTGTTGTGACCATACCAAAGAAGTAGAAAAAGTAAAGAAAATTTTAATTTGTGATGAAACTTTATATGATGTTGCAGAACTTTTTAAAGCTTTTGCAGATACAACAAGAATAAAAATAATTGCTGTATTAAAAGAAGAAGAGTTATGCGTGGGTGCTATTAGTGAACTTATAAATGTTAGTCAATCGGCGGTATCTCATCAACTAAGAATTTTAAAAAATTCAAAAATTGTAAAACCAAGAAGAGTTGGAAAGCAAATATTTTATTCGTTAGATGATGAACATATTAAAAAAATATATGATATGGGATTAGAACATATCATAAAAGGATAATTATGAAAAGTGTAAAACTTCAGAATCTTGATTGTGCAAATTGTGCTTTAAAGATTGAAAAAAAATTAAATGAATTAGATGAATTGAGCAATGTAAGTTTGAATTTCTCAACTTCAACTTTAAGTTTTGAAAAAAATGTAAATTATGATGTATTAGAAAAAATTGAAAAAGAGATTCAGAAAATTGAAAAAGATGTAGTTATTATAAAAGATGAAGAAAAAATACAAAAAACTTTTTGGGAACTTTTAAATAAAAAACTTTTATTAATCACAATTATTTCTATTATTTTAACTTATATATCTTACAACTATGTAATTAACAAAGAATTTCAAATAATTTTATATTTAATAGCATATTTTTTAGTTGGTTGGGATGTTGTATACAAAGCTATCAAAAACTTAATTCATGGAAAAGTTTTTGATGAACATTTTTTAATGAGTATTGCAACAATTGGTGCATTTACTTTAAATGATTTTGTGGAAGGTATATCTGTTATGATCTTTTACCAAATAGGTGAAATGTTTCAATCAGTTGCTGTTAATAATTCAAGAGATAATATTAATGCATTACTTGATATTAAACCTGAATTTGCAAATGTAAAAGAAGGTGAAAGTATTGTTCAGAAAGTACCTGAAGATGTTAAACTTGATGATATTATTTTAATTAAGGTAGGAGAAAAAGTTCCTGTTGATGGTGTTCTTATCTCAAAAAGTTGTTCATTTGATACAAGTGCGATTACGGGAGAATTTAAACCGAAAACAATACTTGAGAGTGAACAAATTTTAAGTGGATTTATTAATACTTCAAATGCTTCGTATGTAAAAGCAACTTCTTTATATAAAGATTCAACTGTTGCAAAGATTATTGAACTTATAAATAATGCATCTTCGACAAAAGCAAGAGCTGAAAAGTTTATAACTAAATTTGCAGCAGTTTACACTCCAATTGTAGTTGTTTTAGCTATATTTTTAGCAGTAATACCACCTTTATTAATTGATAATGCTTTATTTAAAGATTGGTTTGAAAGAGCACTTATTTTCTTAGTTATTTCTTGTCCTTGCGCACTTGTAGTTTCTGTTCCTTTATCATTTTTTAGTGCGATTGGAGCAATTTCAAAAAGAGGTGTATTGGTAAAAGGTGCAAATTATATTGAAAAATTAACAGAAATTAGAAATATGGTATTTGATAAAACAGGAACTCTTACATATGGTGTTTTTGAAGTTACAGATATTCAAAGTAAAGACCTAAGTAAAGATGAACTTTTGAAATATGCTGCATATGCAGAAAGCTTTTCAACTCATCCTATTGGAAAGTCAATTATAAAAGCATTTGGAAAAGCTATTGATTCAAAGCTTATAACAAAACATGAAGAGTTAAGTGGTTTGGGTATTACGGCAACTATTGATAATAAAGAAATTTTAATAGGAAATAAAAAACTTCTTGCAAAATTTAATTTACAAATTAATGATATAGAAGAAAAATTAAGTGCAGTTTTTATAGCTGTTGATAGTAAATTTGCTGGATATATTGTGGTAAATGATATTATTAAAATTGAAGCAAAAGATGTTATTTCTGAACTTAAAAAACTAGATATTTCTAAAACTTATATGTTAACAGGAGATAAAAAAGAGGTTGCTTTAAATGTTGGTAATACATTAGGAATAGATGTAATAAAATATGAACTTTTACCACAAGAAAAATTAACTTATTTTGAACAAATAAAAAAAGAGACTAATCAAGTAACTGCATTTGTAGGCGATGGAATCAATGACGCTCCTACTTTGGCAAATGCTGATGTTAGTTTTGCAATGGGTGGAATGGGAAGTGATTTAGCCGTAAAATCTGCTGATATTATTCTTTTAAACGACAATATACAATCAATAGTTGATGCTATAAAAATTGCTAAAAAAACTAAAGTAATTGTTTATCAAAATATTGTTTTTATTATGATAGTTAAGGTTGGGTTTCTTGTTCTTGGTGCAGGAGCAATAATTGGTATGAAAGAAGCTATTTTTGCAGATGTTGGAGTAGCTTTACTTGCTATTTTTAATTCTATGAGAATTTTAAATACTATAAAAGATAAGGTAGAGTAAATATCTATACATATCAACTATTAAATAAAGATCCTCGGGGCAAGCCCTTTCACGCTTAACGCGTAAAACTTTTAGCCATCTTGACGATGATGCTAAAAGCGAGGTATTCAAATCACATATTCATATTCAACTGTCCTTGATATATCTTATTATATGCTTTCCCTTGATTCTTTACATATTTTCTTATTATTTCTTCATTTGCGTATTGTCCTACGGTATTCCCATAAAACCCACTTGTCCACAACGATCCTCCCCACAACTCTTTTTTTATTTCTGGGTGTCTCTTGAATATCTCTCTTGCTGTTATACTTTTTATTATTGTTACTATTTTTGTCAGACTTAATATTGGTACACTTTGTACTAGAAAATGCACATGATCTTCATCATTCCCTATTTCTATAAAATTTATCTCATATCTACAGCTTATCTCTTCACATATTTCTTTTAATGTAATATCTACTATTTCATCAAATACTTTTTTCCTATATTTTGCTGGAAATACCAAGTGGTACAAAAGAAGTGTTTTATTATGGCTTTTATATATATGTTCACTTTTCATGAACTAATTATATCTTTTTTCGACCCAAGGGTCGGGGTATTAACCTTTTCTTAGAATAAATTATAGTTGATATGACATTCAAATTCAAGATTTCTGCCTTTTATTTCTAAGTGATTTAAATAATAAAGGATCAGAAAATATTCGTATTGTTTCTGTTGATGGTCTCAAGGGCTTTCCTGAAACAATTAAAACAATATTTCCTCAAACTGAAGTACCAATTATCAAATACGTAATTTATTGAAGTATGTAAACACATTAGCTTGTGATAGGGAACGAAGTGAAACCAAAAGAATTTAAGAAGATTTAAAATTAGTTTATCATGCAACATTAAAATATACAAGCTAATCCTATAAAAAAACTAGCAAAAGATGAACTTTTTAACTAAATAAAATAAGGATAAGAAATATCCAACTACAATTAGAAAAATAATGCACATTACTAATATTATAGAATCAGTTCATAATTAGAGTCTAACAATCTTATAAGTTGTTATATTTTCCGAAGGGAGACTAGATAATTATTAGAGTTGTAACAAATAAATATTTGTTATATTAGATGATTTAACACATAATTTATAACGGTTTTTTAACGAGTATAAAATAGTAATAAAATAATGTCTTGAAAGAACATTATTATCATTATATTTAGAGTAAAAAAAGCTAAATTAATAGCATTTATCTACATTAAATTATTTACTGACATCTACTCTATAGAGTTATTCCTATAATCTATATAATATAAATTTAATAACATTAATATATGTTATTTCCTAGCATTAGAGTACTTTTAAATAAAGTTTAAAATAGAATTTTAAACTTTATTTAATCTTCATATACAGTTTTACAATGAGAATTATCAATAAACAAACTGTAATAAAGATAACATATTATTTCTATAAGTACTATAAATTATCTTTTATATATTTCTCAAGTTTTTCTTTACTAATTTCGCCAACAAATTTTTCTATAAATATTCCATCTTTTGTATAAAGAAAAGATTCTGGTATCATTTTCACATCATCAAATGCTTTTGCTAATGTAAAGTTTTCTTCTCCAACAGTTACAGGGAAATTCATATTATATTTTTTCATAAAATCAGTCAATTCTTCTTTCGATATATTTTTATCAAACAAAACACCAAGAATAATAAAATTATTTTTATATTTCTCTTGAAGTTCTACAAAACTTGGCATTTCTTTCTTACATGGTTCACACCAAGGAGCCCAGAAGTTGACTAAAACTATTTTATTTTCTAATTCTTTTGAAGCAATAGTTTGAGAATTAACAGTTAATGTAATTATTTCTCCTTTAGTCGTTGTCAGAGTGAACTTTTTTGGATCAACTGATTCTACACTCTTTTCAATAACTTGTGCTTTACTTACCTTTGAATCACAAGCAGAGAAAAATAAACTCAAAAAAATTGATACAATCATTATTAATATAGTTTTCATATTCTTCCTTATTTATCCATCTCAGATTGAATTAAATCTTTTAGATTTTGGAGTCCAAATTCTTGAAGTGGTTTCCCATTTACATAATATGAAGGTGTTTTTGTAGCACCTAATTTTTTACCATCTTCAATATCTTGTCTTACTACATTCATTACTTCAGGGTCTTTCATATCTTTTAATAATTTATCCATATCAAGTCCTAAACTTGAGATATTTTCCCAAAGATTATTCAGATTATGTCCATTATGTCCAGCCCAATTTTGTTGTGTTTTAAAAGATGCTTCTAAAGCTTCTAAAAACATATCTTGTTTTTTAGCAGCTTCTAAAATAACAACAACCTTATCAGAATCTTTATGAAGTGGAGCATATCGAAGAACTAATTGAATTTTACCTTTATTCTTTTCCAAAATATCTTTTATGTATGGATGAAATTGGGAACAAGTTTCACAAGCCGGGTCAAAATATTCTACTAACTGTACCTTTGCATTATCAGGACCAATTGTAAAAGACGTATCTCTTTTAAATAATACTGATTGATTTTCTGATAGAGCAACTGTTTTGTTATTTTCTGATTGATTATAAGTGTATTTCATACCAAAAAATATTCCAATTAAAACCATAATAGAAATTATAATTATAGTTTTATTCTGCATTACTGTATTATTGTTTTTTTTATTTGTCATGTTGTTTCTCCTTTCCAAGTACTAATAGTAAAAAAAGCATAAGGTATGCTATAAATGATAGAGAGGGGATAGTTATAAACCCAAACCAATTGATATATTCAGTGGAACATGGTATACCACTACTACATGGAACCATTGATTCTGGGATTATATCTAACATTAAAAGGTTATGATAAATAGCAAAAAGCAATCCAATTACTACTATTGGAAAGGTATATTTATATACATTATCATCAGGATAGAGTAAATTTATTAAAAATAATATAGAAAGAGGATATATGAATATCCTTTGATACCAGCACATATTACATGGAACAAATCCCATAATATCACTAAAAAATAAACTACCTAAGGTAGCACTACTTGCAACTAAAAAACATAAAAAAATGATTTTAGAATTAATTCTCATGTTAAGGTTCATCAAATGCCTTTATTTAAATATTAGCAGAGTTTAGCTTATTAAAATTAATGAATTATTAATATTACATATTTAACTCATAATTAAAATATTTTAATAATAAATATTTGTTATATAAAAAATATTTCTAAGAAATATTAAATCTATACCCAATTCCTTTTAGTGTTGTTATAGTTTTATCATTAAGTTTTTTTCTTAGATTTTTAATATAAGTTCTTATTGTCGTAGCCTCGGGAACTTCATCATAAAGCCAATTATTTACTGATATTTGGTCTATTGAAAGCGTTTTATTTTTATTTTTTATAAAATATTCTAAAATTTTTGATTCAATTTTTGATAAATTAAATTCTTTATTATTTCTAAAAATAATTTTCCTTTCATAATTATACGAAGTGTCTTCATCAATTCTTACTTGTCCATAACTTTCAATTTGTCGTAATTTTTTTATATTTTCAATTCTAAGTTGTAATTCACTTAAATCAAATGGTTTTTTAATATAATCATCACATCCTGAATTAAATCCTATTTTTACGTCTTCAGAAGTATTTCTAGATGTGATAAATATTGTTGGAATATTAATATTATTTTGACGAATATTCTTTAACAATTCAAACCCTGTAATATTTGGAACATTTACATCAAATAAAAGAAGGTCAAAATCTTCTTCATATATTAGTTCTTCGGCAATATTCCCATCAAAAACACTTGTTACTTCATAATCTAAAGTTAATAAAAACTCTTCAATTATTTCATTTAAAATCACATCATCTTCAAGTAAAAGTATTTTCATTTTATTAATATCCAATCAAAATTTATTTTTTAGTGAGATTCGTACACACCTGTAGAACCATCTTTATTTACATATAATACATCATATGCTTGTTTAGTATTTCCTTGCTCCATACCAGGACTTCCAACAGGCATACCAGGAACAGTAATTCCTATAATGTTGGGTTTTTCAACAAGCATTTTTTTAACTGCACTATAATCAACATGCCCTTCAACTACATATCCATCAACAAATGCTGTATGACATGATGTTTGTCCAGCCTGCAGTCCAGCCTTTTGTTTTATAGTATTAACTTCATTGGTTTCAATAGTTTTTACTTCAAAGCCTTTGCTTTTCATAATATCAATCCATTTAGCACAACAACCACAAGAAGGTGATTTGTAAACTGTCATAGTTTTACCTTCCATTGCAAAAACTGAACTTGTTATTAGTGCTAAAAATAAAATTGTTTTCTTCATATTTAATTTCCTTCTTTTAATGTAGCTTTTATTGATTCAAATTGTTCTTGAGATATTTCACCTTTTGCTAATCGTTTTTTTAAAATATCTATTACTGATGATTTCTCTTTTTTATCTATTGAAAATATTAAATAAAAAAATATCGCCCAAAAAATAAACATTGAAAAACCATGAAATAGTGTCATATTCATATTCATAAAATCAAACATTTTAAATCCTTTTTTTCTTAATCTTATCAAAGGAATGTGGAGTATGTGAGGAGAATTTAATGTCAAAAAAAGAAGATATAATAAATCTTCTTTATGCTAAAATTCTTCAAAGGATTTTAATGAAGATACTCTTACTTGAAGATGATAT
>NZ_JBEVTN010000028.1:0-5954 GCF_040884245.1 Arcobacter sp. s6
TATAAGAATACTTTTTAACTCCTCAACTGGCCAAGTGTTTATGCGTTTGGGTGGCCAAGTGCATGCGTCTCAACAATTGAGAAATTAATTAATATTTTTTAAGTTATAAATTTGTCTTTAGCTGATTTGTATTGAACTATATAGATATACCATTTATCTACGTATGGGGAGGATGGCATATTAACTGGCATACTTTAATATTATACAAAGTAAAATATTACTAAGATTCGGAGTTAGAAAAGAACGGTTCGAGTCCGACTACCTCCATATAACAATAATTAATTTATTTTAAATACTTTAATAAAATCCCAATTTCATAATATTCTACAATAGAAATATTTCCCATCATAAAACCCTAAGTCTTTCAAACCTAAAATCATCTTAGAAGTTCGATAAATTGACTATTCCTTTTTTCTATAAATATTTTTTTAATATATTTTTATTTGAAATCAAAAAGTAACATTTTAAACACCCTACTAGCCGGTGATTTAAAGAGTAAAACTAAAAGTAAATATTACAAAATTGGGATATTTTATTACAGAAAGTGGCTTTTTATCGAAATTAGATTAAAAAATTGGGATTTTATTTAGAAAAATATTACAGATTCTTTTAATATTTCAATCTAAATATTCCTGAATTGGGATTTTGATGAAAAAAGAATTAGTCGTGGTACAAAGAAACAAATTCATAAGAGGTGATTTTTCTTTTTTAGAAGTAAGAGATATAAAAATACTCAAGCTTCTTGTATCTAAAGTAAATGCAACAAGTAAAGAGTTTAATGATTACTACTATTTTACAAAAGATGAAGTTAGAACATTTGAATTTAATGAAAGAAATATCCATAGTTATATTAAAACAAGTCTAAGAAAACTAAGCTCAGTATTTGTAATAATTAAAAATGATGATAAAGAAGAAGTTGAGATTTCTTTAGTTGGTAAAATAATCTATGATAAGAAAAATGGCATTTATAAAGTTCCATTATCAAGTGATTTAAAAGAATATCTTTTAGATATTAAAAAAGAGTTCACAAAATATAAACTTGAAAATTTAATAAATCTAAAAAGAAAAGAAGAGATAAAACTATATGAATATTTTAAAAGCATTAGTTTTGAAGTATTTGTAGTTTCAATAGATAATCTAAAAGCTATTATGGAACTAAACAAAAAATCTTTTGAATCATTTTTTAATTTCCATAAAAAATTAAAAGAATCTATTTTAACTATAAATACTTATACAGATATACAAATAAACTTTAAAATACTAAAAGTAAATAAGCAATCAAAAAATATTCAATTTAATATTAAACGATTTGAAATATCAAAAACTTCATTTCTAACAATAGAAAATCTAATTTCAAAATACTCAAATAAAAATATCATGCTAAATAACGACCTATACACCGTTAAAACTCTCGAACTAAGTGAAGGTTATGTAATTCTATCAGTTTACTCGAAAGAGTTAAATTTGGTTGGTAAATTGAAGTTTAGGAATTTGGAGGATTGTGATGGGTATTTAGAGAAAGAAATACATCCTATAAAATAAATATAGGATGTATAGGTAATATAAGTTATTTTAGAATTTATTTGTAAAAATTTCTAGTTTATACATTCGTTCATCTATTTCATTTAATAAAATAAAGTATTCTTTAAATAAATTAAATATTTCTTTTAATAATGTAATGTTACGAAGATTTGTTTTATTTATTTTGGCTTTTTTTAATAAAATAATAATTTCTTCATTTTTATCAAAAAATTTACTTGCGTTACTATATATTAAATCTATTGATGCTTTAGATATTACATATTTATTTTTTCTATTCAAACTATTCAGTAATTGAGGGAAAAGTACTCCAGAGATTCCTATATGTGAATCATAATCCATTTTTGGTAATTTTTTCATTTTTTTTCCTTTCTCCTATAAATCTTATCTTGATTTATAGGATTTATAAGTTTTTTAATCTTTTTATAAAAATTTAGGTGGTAACCATTGATTAATACTAACTTCATGTAATTCAAGTTTATGTTTTATTTTAAAGTATTGCCAACATTTTAATAAATTTGCATAAACTTTGGCATTATTACCTTTGGAATCTTTTGCATTTGGGATAGTTATTAACTCATCATTAATACAATGTTTTTTTAATAATTTACCAAATGCTGTTTTTTGATCATAAACTTTGTTTCCACTTTTTCTAGTAAAGTTAACAAAAGAGTTATAAAGCTCTTCATTTGATATTTTGAATCCTCCATCTGAAGTTAATTCATAATTCGCTTCAAAAATTCTATTTTCTTCTATATTTGATAACCACCAACTTTGGATATTATTTAATGTTTGAAGTTGTTGCTCTAATAAAATCTTATTCTTCAATGGTTTTCTAAGTAATGGTTTCCATTCTTTTATATCAAATGTACTTAGTTGATACATTAGAGTTTCATAAAAACCAGGAGTTTTGTATAGTTCACGTAATTTAGAAAAATATTCATTATCTCCTGCTCTATGATTTGAAACTATTGGATACTTAGTCCTTCGAGAAGTTCCTGTTTCTTGGATTATTGAGTCTTCGTTGCTGTCAAGAAGGACTCTACATAAGTTTGGGGCCATATAAGTAGGTCCATTTTTAATTTCATAACTTGTGTGACTTTCTGTGACCAAATGTTTGAACTTAGAATTTAAACTTTTATTATAATTTAACTCAGCGGCTTCATTATAATAAATAAATAACTTATCAGAAAGATGATGATTAAATTTTGAAAAAATTGTATCACTATCGGATGAGACGAATGAATATCCATCTAACAATTCAACAATGGGGTCAATTGCTGTGCCTTTTCCAGCACCTTGTCCTGATAATAGAATTAAACAAACGCCTACTTTTTCAAGAGGTTCCTGAATAATTTGTGCAAAAAAAGTCCAAACTATACCATACATTATCTCATCACCTGAACATATGACATTTTTTAATAAATCATGATACAAAGATATATCAATAAGATTTTTTGGCTCATACTTAAATCCTCTAAATAAGTTATAAATATTTTTAGCACATTTATTTGAAGGATCAAATGTAATATCTATAAATTCTTTCCGTTCTGATGATTCCATCCAAATATCAACTGGATTTAATTTTTCATACTTTCCTGAAGAATAATCAAAAACTTTTATTTTTTTATTTTTAAAGAAGTTCTTTATATCACCTAATCGATAAATAGTTAACTTTTTTTTATTCATATCTATTATAGAAAAATTACCATTCATTAATAAAACAGCATAATCTTTCATAGCTTCTAATGCTTTTTTTTCTTTTATACCATTAAAAATTTTTTCACAAAAGCTATTATTATCACCTAAAAAACCTTTCTCTTTTAATATCTTTTTAATTTCTATAATTTCAGTTGGAACTAATATTTCATCAAATAATAAATATTCAAGTGCAATTAAACATTTAATTTTATACTTATCATCAGCCTTTAAGTTTTCTAAAATATTTTTAATACTATTGAAATCAAAATTAATTTTATATTCACAACCACCTCTTGAAAAACTAACTAATTTAGAATTAAAAATCCCTTTTTTTGAAATATAAGCTTTTCCTTTTTTCTCTACTTCAAGAAAATCGTTATAATATTCTTTATCATTAGATAATAATGTATCTAATATTTTAACTTTATTCCCATCTTGTTTTATCAGAAAATCTTGGCATGAAATTTCATTAAACTCAATAAATTTTTTCACAATTTTTTTTGCCTCAATTCCATCAACACCATTTGAAATTAAATCTTTTTCTTTTTCTTCAATAAAGAGATTTTTCTTTTCTTGAATTTGTGGTGCAATGGATTTTTTATAATCTTCGAAAGTACTTCTATAATCTGGAAGTTTTGAAGGATCAAATTTTGATAAATCTAATGCTTTCTTTGAACCTTGATTATGAAAGATAGTTGGTTTCTGTCTTATTTCCAATGGGTGAACTACAATTGGTCTTGCTTCAAAAATAAGTCTTGAACATAAGCTTGTTAGAGGAGAAAGATCAATTAATGTTCTAAAAGCAACACTGCCATTTTTATAAATTTTTCCATAACATAGCCCTACTTCTAAAGATTTTCTTTTTATGTATTCGATAAAGTTGTTTAAATTTTCTTTTGTACAATTATATACTGAAATATACATATGAAAACCCGTATTATAAATATATGAATTAGTTTGAGAATTAAATACACTTGAACTTGAACTGGGTCTAATAAATAATTCACATTCTTTTAATTCTGGAATTATTTTAATCATTGCAGATAAGAAATCTTGTGGATTTATTATCTGCTTCATATATTCAGGCATTGATTCATCATTGTCTAAATCAAATGCCACTACGGATTCTGGTGTTTCTTTAAAACAATGATTAGTTCTTGAAATTACACTATATTCAATAGCTTCTTTACCACTTGGTACAATTGAACCTTGTAATAAATTATTACGTGGAATACCAGCAATTATTGCTTGATTTGAATCTAAAGTATTAAAATAATTATCTAAACTTGATAAATCATTTATTTCTAATACTCTAAAATCACCTTTACTCATATGAGCATTTGCATTTTTTACTATTTTGTTATCAGCATCTAAATAAAATGTTTTATTTAAATTAACACCATTAGCAGTTACTTCTGTAAATTGTGTTTTCATTATCTTACCTCTGTATTATTTTTTATATAAGAAATTAAGCTCGCAACTTCTATTAATCTAACTTTAGGTGAAGGAAGATAACTATTTATCTTCTTATTAATGATTAATGATTTTATGTAGCTTTCAGAACAATTTATCATTAATGATGCTGTTGAAATTCTTACAAAATCTCTTTCAACTTCTCTTCTTTTTAAATCATCAAATTCTGATTTAGACATTTTTTTACTTGTAATTGGTGACATGTGAATCCTTTTATTTTTTTCAATCTGTACTATTTTCATTTTGATACAAGTACATTGGCATAATTAAAACAAAAAGAGTTTCCGAATTGATATGGAGTTTTTTTAACACAAAAGTTGTAATTATTTACTATTTATATTACTATATGTTATATTTGATACATTTCTGATTGATTTTTGATTTTTTGAAGAAAAAAGTGTTGTTTTTCTATTTAAAAAATTAACACTTTAGTTTAATTAAATTTTATTAATAATTATAGATCTCAAGATGATTTCTCTGTATATGCAAATAGTTCAATATATTTTTTCTCATTAATATAAACTTTTGCTATCCTTCTAAGAAGATAATAAGTACTTCTTCCAATATCTAATTCTTTATAAATTGTATTTTTAGAAGGTCTATTTTGTTTTGGCAACAATTCATAATCATAAATATATAATATTTTCAATATATTTTCTAAATCAATAATATACTTTTTTACATTTGTTGTTTTTTTATTATATATAATCTTATATTTCTCATTATCATCTATTTTCAAATTCTCAGAGTAGCTATTCTTTAATTTTTTGATATAGCTTATTAATTCTTCAATTGGTAAAAACAAATTTATGTTATTTAAAGTTGTAAGTGGAGAAATAGTATTTAGTTCATAAATAGGTCTTTTGAAATTAGGTGTTATTTTAAAATTAGTTAAATATATTTTCAATAAATCTTGAACATATTTTTTAGTAATTCTCATATAACTTCCATCTATTGGATTAGTTAAAAAATATGGAATAAAAACTTTGTTTTCATTATTTAGATATTCAATTTCAAGATATTTTAAAGGAAAAGAAAAATCATTTAAATGATTTTGTATAATTTTGTGAAAACCTGAAGTATCAATATCTAATGACTCAATATCATCATTTAAAGATACTTTCAATTCGTGTTGTAAATCAGTTAAATATCCTATTATATTATTAACTCAACTTTCGCACATAAAAAAATCATCAATTTCTTATGTATAAAAGCTTTATAAAGCCCATAAATAGACACTT